>NZ_CALFPF010000693.1 GCF_937919775.1 uncultured Gimesia sp. | reverse complement strand
TTACCATTAATGAGAAACATCAAAAATCAATCCATTCTGCTGCTGGCCACCGGGCTGGGCATTGGTTATCTGCCGCGGGCTCCCGGAACATTTGGCAGTCTGCTGGGGCCGCCGCTGGTGATGGGGCTGCTCTGGTTCCATCTCCCGCTGGCCGTGTATCTCCTCATCTCTGTTCTGTTATTTCTGGCAGGCGTCTATCTCTGTGATCGAGGTGCGAAAATTCTGGGGCTGGACGACCCTGGTTGTATCATCTTCGATGAAATCACTGCATTCACTGTCGTATTACTGCCGGTAATTGATCGGGCCGTCGATTCCCGGTTCTTATGGTTTTCCGTGATTGGTTTTCTGTGGTTCCGCTTATTTGACATCTGGAAACCCTGGCCGGTTCGTTATTTTGATCGGATTCACGGCGGCTGGGGGATCATGGCAGATGATTTCGTGGCCGCCATTTATGCGGCGATTTGTCTCTACGCCACATTAATTCTTTTGGGGTGGTTTTAGATTTCCTGCTGATTCGTTATGTTGTGAGCGACATTGAACGTTTCAGAAATTTTTACAAGGAATTGACAGGGTGTCCGCAGAAATCATCGATGGTAAAGCGCTGGCCGCCGCATTTCGTGAGCAACTCGCTCAGGAAGTGGCGCAGATGAAAGCAGAATCTCAGATCGTTCCGCATTTGACGGCTGTTCTGGTTGGCGAGGATCCGGCGAGCGCCGTTTATGTTCGCAATAAACAGCGTGCCTGTGAAAAAGCCGGAATTAAAAGCACTCTGAAACGATTGCCCGCTGAGACGACACAGGCAGAACTGATCGCTCTGGTGCAGGAACTGAATGCCGATCAGAGCGTGCATGGCATCCTGGTCCAGCTTCCTCTGCCAAAACATATTACGGAAACTGCGATTCTGGATGTGGTCAATCCCTTGAAAGATGTGGACGCGTTTCATCCTGAAAATGTCGGTTTGATTGTCCAGGGACGACCACGCTATCTGCCTTGTACTCCTTATGGAATTCAACAGATGATTCTCTCCACCAAAATGGAGACGGCAGGAAAACATGCGGTGATTTTAGGCCGTAGCGAGATCGTGGGAAAACCGATGGCCATGCTGCTGGTGCAGCGCGGTCTGGGCGCTGATGCCACGGTCACGATCTGCCATAGCAGAACGCAGGGTTTAAAAGAGATCGTGCGCACCGCTGATATTATCATCGCCGCCATCGGTCAGCCGGAATTTGTGACAGCGGATATGGTGAAACCCGGCGCTGTTGTGATTGATGTCGGCATCAATCGCGTGAATGATAAACTGGTCGGGGATGTCGATTTCGAGGGTGTGAAAGAGGTTGCCTCGGCAATCACACCCGTGCCGGGGGGAGTGGGGCCGATGACGATTGCCATGCTCTTGAAAAATACTTTGACGGCAGCCCGGATTCTTTCAGGTATCGATACTCATTAAAGTGAGGGCGCATTCGATCCTAGATGGTGATCGCTCTCAAGTGTAATACACACGGTAAATAAAAAAACTCTCCCGGTTCTCGGGAGAGTTTTCTGTTCTCATATGCCATGCGGAGATGACAGAAGCAGCCGATTAAGGCTTCTTTGGTTCTGCTGGTTTAGCAGGTTCTGGCTTCGCTTCTGGAGCTGGCTTCGTTTCAGGAGCTGGCTTGGCTTCTTCTGGAGCAGCAGGTTTTTCACCTTCTGGCTTGGCAGCGTCACCTTCAGGAGCGTCTGGTGTTTCAGTTGGCATTTCAGCGGGTTTTTCAGCAGCAGGTTTTTCTGCAGCTGGTTTGTCTGCTGGCTTTGTGCAACCGGCTAAGAATACTGTAAGTCCCAGTAATGCAAACATTGTCGACAGTAATTTCATCTCTGTTCTCCGTTTCTCAATGGAATATCTGATTTGCAAGAATGAGAGTCTCACAAATCGGGTTTGATTCAGTGTTGATTGAAGGAAACCCTGTTTTTCAGGTCTTGTTCGAAAGAGCAAGCCCCCCTACCACTCTTAAGAGGCACTTTCTCAGCGGTTTATTCCAGAGAATTTATGAATTTTCTAAAAACCTGTGAAACAAGCGGACTGCTCAGGTTATTCCATCAATTTCTGCTCATGCGTTTGAAGAAACGTCGTTGAACGATTCGAGATATCTGTTTCTTTTCCTATTCTTCCTGGCTTCCTTACTTTTTGTTGACATATACAAAATACAGGCATATCTTTAGTAAGTAGACCGGACAATGATTGTTCGAGAGGACTCTGTAAGGAGGCTCCCCCTGTAATTCACCTGCAATGCAGGCGCTGTGAAAACGAGTGTCTGTTTCCGGGAGCAAAGTTATGAAGCTGTCTGTGTCTCTGGCGCTGATTCTCTTTTTTTCAGTCGCCGCCAATATCTTTTCCGATGATTCTGCCAGTCAACCTGCCAGTGGTGAGTCTGTTTCCGATCTGGCTGAGCTTAAGGCTGCCAATAAAGAATTTGTGAAAGCCTTCAATCACCGAGATGCGAATGCGATTGCCGACATGTGGGCTGAAGACGGTGATTATATTGATGAAACGGGTACGCGCTACGCGGGACGGGAAGCAATTCACAGTGAATTTGAGCGGTATTTTAATACCAGCTACGGACGTAAGATCAATCTGCACGCCAGTTCGATTCGCTTTCTCAGACCAGATATTGTTCTGATTGACGGAACATCGGAAGTCGATCCTGCTCCCGCAGGGAAACCGGTCATCGGACGATTCTCGGCTATTCGAGTCAAACAGGACGGTAAGTGGTTACTGACTTCCGTACGCGAGTCCGCGGTAGAAGTCCCGTCTAATTATGAACATTTAACGCCTCTGGAGTGGATGATTGGTGAATGGGTCGATGAGGATGAATCGTCCAGCATTCACACATCCGCTGTCTGGAGCAAGAATAAAAACTTCATCATCCGCCAGTTCAAAGTCCATTTGAATGGACGCAACGTGCTTTCCGGTACGCAGCGTATTGGCTGGGACCCCATTAGAAAACAGATCAAAAGCTGGACCTTCGACTCCGACGGCGGGGTCGCTGAAGGGCACTGGTCGCATCACGGCGACCAATGGTTCGTGCAGAAAGTCAGTGTACTCCAGGATGGAACACGTGCTTCCGCGACAAACATTTATACGATAAACGATGATAATGACAGTTTTCTCTGGGAATCCAAAAATCGAATTGTCGGTAACGAACAGGAACCGGATATCGAGCAGGTGAAAGTCATTCGCTTGCCTCCTGCGATTGATCCTAATCAGGTCAACTAATGAAAACCTTCTCTTCTTATTAGATCTTAGATCAAACAGGTTGAATTGATGAAACAGTTTACAACAATGACTTTGGCATTCCTCGCAGTAATCTTTATTTGCGAACTGGATTGTTTTGCCCAGCGAGGAGGCCGAGGCGGCGGTGGCGGCGGACGAGGTGGCGGTGCTTCAAGGCCTGCACCCTCAAGACCTTCCCCTTCACGTGGAGGAGGCTCATTTTCCGGTCGCAGTCCTTCCATGAGCCGGCCCAGTTCTTCAAATCGACCTTCTCAATCTTTTAAACGGCCTTCCAGCAAACCTTCAAGACCAGCGAGCCAGCCTGGAAAAACACTCGATTTTTCCAATCGAAAACCCGGCTCTTCAAAACCAACGACTCCAGTTTCACGACCGGGAAGTGGCTCGCGTGACCCGGGCTTACGCCCCGGAAGCGGGAATCGTCCGGGATTACAACCTGGATCACCGGGCAACCGTCCCGGAATACTTCCTGGCACAAAACCCGGAACAGGAACTCCGGGGTTATCTCCCGGCAATGGAAATCGGCCTGGAAACGGAAACCGACCTGGTAGCGGATTACGCCCCGGTGATGGAAATCGACCCGGCGATGGGAACCGACCTGGTAGTGGATTACGCCCCGGTGATGGAAATCGACCCGGCGATGGGAACCGACCTGGTAGTGGATTACGTCCCGGCGATGGGAATCGTCCCGGCAATGGGAGACCGGGACTGAAACCCGGCGGAGATCGTCCCGTTAACAGGCCCGGTGCAGGAAACAGACCACCCGGAAACCGACCCGGATATGCAAACCGACCTTACTACCCACCCGGATACTGGCACGGCTATCGTCCAGGGTATGGATATAACCCGAACTATCATTACAACAGATATGGCTACCGTCCGTGGGCCTGGGCTACATATGGCGGGGTCGCAGCCTGGATTGGTTACAGTGTAGCCACACCCGTGGTTTACAACTATTCTGTCTCAGATGGTTATGTCTATAACGACGGCGTCCAAGTGGCTCCCGTCACAGTATACGAAACACAGGCGACTCAAATTGCGGACAGCGTGCCTCCGCCCGATGATGCTTCGGAGTGGATGTCGGTCGGCGTTTTTGCCATCATGCCTGAAGGGACGGAAGACGTTGATGTGACGGTTCAACTGGCGGTCGGAAAAAATGGCGCTGTTGCAGGGACTTACTACAAAAAAGAGGGAAACATCACGCTGCCGCTCAAGGGGGCCGTCGATGAAAAGAACCAGCGCGTCGCCTGGAAAGTGGGCGACGAAGATCCGATTACGATGGAAACCGGCCTGGACAGTCTCACGAAAGATCAATCGAAAGTGATTATCTATTTCAGTGGAGGTGTTTCGGAAACCTGGAATATGCAGCGGATTGATCAGGAGACAGCCAAGCTCGCTCAACAGGAAATCCACAATGATTCTCTGAAGAGTGAATTAGCCGCATCCTATCAGGAACTGGAAAAAAATCTGGATGATGCCTGGAAAGACTATCTGGCTCTGCCGGAAAGCTTTTATTCCAATTCGGAAATTCCTACGAAAGAGGAACTGGAAACGGTGATCAAGCATTATCAGCAGATTCAGACCGATTCCAAATATCAGGTTCTGACATCACGAGCGGAATTTCAGAAGACGTATCAATTGCTGCAGGATTACCTCAAAGATCTGGATCAGCAGCCGGACTTACCGACTCCGCCGCCTCCCGCAGCCAGTTGAGCCATTAGAGAACAGGAAAGCCCGGTTCTCAATCGGATACTGACAAAAACCAGAGACTGACAAAAATGCCCTGATCTTCAGGGCATTTTTTTATTGATATCTGACACACGTTAGCAGCTGAAAAAATCGGTGATAAAATTCAAGCAGCCGCAGCACTTTTAGAAACAGTGGATTTTTCGACACGTGTCACTCCGACTATCAATCTTCAAATACAGCGCCTTTGGGGATTTACAAAGATTCAATCTCGCAGGTGTCTTCCAAAAAATACATTTTCCAGAACTTTCAATGCCGCTACACTAATCAGGCCATTTCATCATGACCAGAGTAGATATTTCGCTAATCGAAACAGGGATTTGTGCTCCTGCTAGAAGTGGCTGCCTTACTTTAGTTTGACTTTCACAATTTTAATGCATATCGTGAACAAGTAAGCCGGGCAATGAATGTGCGGCACAACTCAGCAGGACGCTCCTGACGATTACAACTACATTACAGATGCTGTTAGAAGCGGCTCTGTACTCGGGAGCAAGGGGATGAATCGGTCTGTATTCCTTGCGTCGCTTGTCTTATTTTCTCTCGCCGCCAATAGTTTTCCTGACGAATCTCAGACACAGCCGACGGGCGATACCAGTTCGATTCACTTTATCCAGGCGGATGTGGTGTTGGCGAACGGAGTGTGCAGAAATCCTGCGTTCAGCAACTCACTCACTTCTGCATCAACACGGTACTGATTCATGACAATTTTCTTTTGACTCTCTCGAAACAGAATTGTCGACAACAAATAGAAAGTGGATATCGAGCAGGGAAAATAAATTTCTTCCCTCCTGCGATAGACGCGAAACAGGTCGATCTATGAATTTTCTCTCTTCATGATCGAACAGGTGATCATCATGAGACAGTTTAGTATTACGATTTTGGCATTGCTCGCTGTGATGTTTGTCAGCGAACTTGACTGTTTTGCACAACGCGGCGGACATGGAGGTGGAGCAAGTCGTGGCGGTGGAGGTGGCGGAGGGCACCGTGGTATGTCCGGAGGCGGAAGCTCTCGCGGTGGCGGGCACTCTGGCGGGATGTCTCGCTCAATGTCCTCGGGAGGAAGGTCTTCTTCGCAGCGCAGTATCCCCTCGCGATCATCCGGCCCCTCACGGTCAATCAATCAGTCTTCGAATCGAATTTCAAGATCCGCCACGAATTCGGGGCATTCATTTCAATCTACCAGAGGCAATCAGTCTGGTTCTTCCAGAAACTCGATTTCCTCACGTCCGGGAAACAGCATTGGCAACCCGGGATTACGTTCCGGAAGCGGTAACCGCTCCAGCTCAAACTTCTCAAATATGTATTCGGGTTCAAGGCACAGTGGCGGCAGCCCGGGCTTGAGTTCGGGGGGAAATCGCCGCGGGGCTGGTAACAGCAATAGTGGTCGAAGTCCCGGCTTGAGTCCCGGAGGAAACCGACACGGGTTTGGTAATAACTATACTGGTCGAAGTTCTGGCTTGAGTTCCGGGGGAAATCGACATGGGTCTGGTAACAACCATGTTGGTCGAAGTCCTGGTTTGTATCCCGGGGGAAACCGACACGGGTTTAGTAATAACTACGTCGGTCGAAGTTCAGGTTTGTATCCTGGAGGAAATCGTTCAGGCGGATTCAACCGGCCCGGTTACGCGAACAACAGGTCTTACTATTATCGACCCGGATACTGGTCCGGTTATCGATCAGGCTACGGATTAGGCTATGGTTATGGGTCCGGTTATGGTTATGGTCGGTATCCGTATTATCATTATCGCAGATATGGCTATCGCCCCTGGGTCTGGACCACATTCGGCGGTTTGAGCGCCTGGATTGGTTATAACAGTCTGGCCCCCGTCGTTTATAACTACTCTGTCAACGATGGCTATGTTTATAATAATGGCGCACAAGTCGCTCCCGTGACGGACTATGAATCTCAGGCGGATCAGATTGCAGACCGTGTGCCTCCGCCGGAGAATGCAGATGAGTGGATGCCCGTGGGCGTGTTCGCCATCGTTCCACAGGGAACGAAAGACGTCGATGTGACGGTACAACTGGCGGTCGGCAAAAACGGTGCGATTGCAGGCACTTATTTCAAGAAAGATGGTAATATTACGCTGCCGCTGCAGGGGGCCGTTGATAAAGCAAAACAGCGCGTCGCCTGGAAAATCGGCGAGGAAGATCCGATCACGATGGAAACCGGACTGGATAGTCTGACCAGAGATAAATCAACGGTCATTATTTATTTCAG
>NZ_CALFPF010000692.1 GCF_937919775.1 uncultured Gimesia sp. | reverse complement strand
CGTTCTGAGTCATTATTACGCGAATTGCTCTACGCAGAATTAAACAAGTCCGATCCGAATGAATTCTCGTTATTGGCAAAACTTGAAGCACTCGCCACAACACCGCTCGAACGAGGCCGTTTCCTGTCACGCAAGTCGAAACACCTGCTGCAGCAGCAAGATTACCAGGGATTGATGGAGGTTGCCGAAGAATTCAAAAAGATCGAAGTCAACCAGCCTTTGGCAATGGCAGGAGACGCCAATCATCTGGTGACGGTCAACAGTCTCATCGCCGGCCTGATGGAAAAAGTCACCACCAAGGCAGACAGGGATGCACGTGAAACGGTAGATTCGATCATTTCCAGCGATCAACAGGCTGCCCTCAAAGATGGGTCCGTGATCGCATTGCAATCCTTCGAGGAAACTTATGGCAGCTGGCCTCAGGCAGTCGAAGTCCGCAGTGCTCTGGCTGAAAAGCTGGTGCGACGGGGACAAAACCAACAGGCAGAATTTCTGCTGTTGGAAAACCGTGCCAGCCCCGATCCGAAGATTGCCGCAACGGCAACACGACAGTTACTCGAATTATGGCAGTCTGCCGGTCTGCCTTACGAGGCGGCTTCTCTGCTGCAAGAATTAAACGAAACATTCGCCGACGTCACTCTGGACTCAGGAATCACAGGATCACAATACGTCAAGCGCTTTGATCGCGGAGCCGGAGCCTGGAATATTTTCCAGTCAATGCAGCCTCTTAAACATACGGTTTCGTATGTTTCCATCCAGCAAAGTCATTCAGGAGCCCCCACCCCCGATATCAAAGCCACCTATAAAAACTATGAACGTAAATTTCTGCCCCCAGCGGAAATTTCTCAACTCCTGCTGAAATCGGGGTCAATCCTCAATGTTGTCAATAAACATGTGGGGCAAACAGTGGGGAAGATCGAAGTTTCAGATCGAATTTCTTACCCCTATCATTCTCAAAATACGCGTGTCGGACATTTCATACCGCTTGGCAGCAGCCGCAAAATTCATGGGGTCTCACTGCTCCAACTGCAGGATGAAATATCAGCTCCGCTCTGGACAGCAGAATTTAATGATCTGAATAGCGCACAATCACTCTTTTATGTAGGACCGTCGGGCCCTCGCGTCTGTATCTTTCAGTGGGATAACCGCTTGTTCGGATTGAGTCCCGCAACTGGCAAAGTCCTATGGGAGCGCAAAAACATTCCCTCGAAATCGGGTTTTTTAAGCGATTCCAGCAAAGGGCTGATTGGCGATCAAAAAGCCGTTGTCGCCTTCAACATCAATCGTACTAATTACGATGTCTACAGTTCCATCACTGGTGAATTGATCCGAAAAGGGGAGCTGGATTTAAACAGCCAGTCCCGGCACGTCTTTGGCCGAAAACTTTTTTATCAAACGACCTCTACAACCGAAAAACGAGTCAGACTATGGGATCCACTGACGGACAGTTTTCTGCTCGATGAGCCGGTCTCGAACTCGGGATTTTCGACCCAGATTTCCGATACGGAACTGGTCGTCCTGCTGCCTCCCAATCGACTTCGCGTCTTGAATGTCGAGACCGGTGAAATTATCGTCGAATCTTCAATTCCCGATGAATACCTCACGAATCTGAATAAATTCATCGGTTTTTCAGACCGGAATCGCTACTACTTCAATTTTTCCTATACAACGCCCCGCAGACAATCTCCGCAAAATGACTTTTATATCAGTGATTCCTTCCTGAATGTGGTCCATATTGACAATGACTTAATCAGCATTGATAAAAAGTCCGGCAAGTTGCTCTGGAGCCGCAACCTGCCCAAACGATCCTGGATTGATACTTCTCAGTACCAACTTCCGTTCCTGGTTTTCATGAGCAAAATTCGAACGGAATCCAAAACCAGAAGTTACTCCTATCTGTTCGAGGTTCTCGATGCGCAAACTGGTAATACCATCGGCTTCGAGGACAACATCC
>NZ_CALFPF010000691.1 GCF_937919775.1 uncultured Gimesia sp. | reverse complement strand
TATTGAACAAGATATAATCCGAAGATTGATCATTCGTCGCTCACTCTTTACATTTACGAGACACACAAATAATTCCTACATCGCAGGCTGCCGCCAATAAAAAGGAACTCCTTCAAATGCCAGTTCGAATTCTCTCTGCCATGACTTTGCTGCTCTTCGCTTCTTCCTTCGCCGCCGCCGAAGATTGGTCGCAGTGGCTGGGACAGAATCGGGCAAGTGTCTGGGAAGCCTCTAACATCGTCGACTCCTTTCCCCAAGAGGGGCTGGAAGTCGAATGGCGGGTTCCCGTCGGGCTGGGATACAGTGGTCCTGCAGTGGTGAATGACAAAGTTTATCTGATGGATTACATCAAAACAGAAGGAGAGCTGATCAATAATCCGGGCGGCGCATCAAAACTTCAGGGCGAGGAAAGAGTCCAATGCTTTTCTGCTGATACCGGCAAAGTGATCTGGGAATATAAATACAACTGCCCCTATGAAATCTCCTACGCAGCCGGCCCCCGCTGCACTCCCACCGTCGCCGATGGCAAGGTCTATACGCTGGGAGCAGAAGGGAATCTAAACTGTCTGGATGCAGATACCGGCAAAGTCCTCTGGAGCAAAGATTTCAAAACCGATTATAAGTCTAAAACAGCCATCTGGGGGCACGCTGCCAGCCCTCTGGTTGAGGGAAACACGCTGTATTGTCTGGTAGGCGGCAAAGACTCAATCGCCGTCGCCTTCAATAAAGATACTGGCGAAGAACTCTGGAAAGCATTGGACAACCCAGAAACCGGCTATTGCCCGCCGACCATGATTTCTCATAATGGCACGAAACAACTTTTGATCTGGCACCCTGGTTCACTGAATTCACTTGACCCCAAAACGGGCAAAGTCTTCTGGTCGATTCCCCTCAAACCCGGTTTCGGTATGTCAGTCACTGTTCCCCGCCAGCAGGGCGATTTCCTCTATGTCTCCGGCATCGGCGATGAAGCCGCCTGGATTCAATTGAGCGGCGATCAGAAACCCTCTGCCAAAGTAGTCTGGAAAGGCAAATCCCGCTCCGCCCTGTTCTGCTGTAACAGCACCCCCTTCATTGAAGGCGATACAATTTACGGCAGCGATATCCAGTCGGGCGATTTCATCGCCGTCAACCTGAAAGACGGAAACCGCCTCTGGTCCACCAAAAAAGTGACCGACGCCGGTCGACGCGATCGCCATGCCACCGCGTTCATCGTGAAACATGACGACAAGTTTTTCCTGTTCACCGAAAAAGGGGACCTGATCCTCGCCGAGCTCTCACCCACCGGCTACAAAGAAATCAGCCGTTTCCACGTGCTCGAACCGACCAACGAAGCCTTCGGTCGCCCCGTCGTCTGGAGCCACCCTGCTTTCGCGAATCAGTCTCTCTTCGCCAGAAACGATAAAGAACTTGTCCGCGTAAGCCTCAAAAAATAACAGCCACGCTCAGAGAGCGGCTGGTGCCGTGATCACGGATTACCGGCAACAGGCGCGTTCCACACGGTCATCCCCAGATGATAACCGGTGTGTTGCGGGGAATTGTTCGAATACCAGGCTGTAACCACACTGCCGTCGGCTCGTTGTACGCTGGAAGGATAACCGCAATCGCCTCCATCAGCCGTCTGCGCCAATTGCAATGGGTCGCTCCAAGAGCGGCCATCGTCACTGCTGAGCTTCGCACACACACCGCGCCGCCCCTCGACTCGAACCCCGTAGCTGAGTAACAGTCGCCCGTCCGCCAGCCGGGTCAGATGTCCGTTAATCTCGTTACGTTCCGTGACAGGTTCCGGCTTCTGCCAGGTCACCCCGTTGTCGTCACTACGGATCAGCTCCATTTTATCGATTCGTGCTGCTGCCAGCCAACTTTTCTCTCCAAGGGGAAACAGATCGGTTTCATTGTGACGTGCTCCGATGACCGAAACCACTTTCCAGGTCCTGCCATCGTCATCACTCTGCAAATGTGATGAGCGCCATCCCTTGGTTTTGGTTGACTGGGAAGGATCTTGAAACTCCCCCTGATAACATGAAACGTGCAACGCGCCATCAGACCCCGTCCAGAGATCGCCGAACGGAATGTACTCAGACCAGCCCGCTTCCGGAGCCGGAAAGGCTTCGCGTTTTTCCCAGGTGCGACCTCCGTCGCTTGAACGCAGAACCCAGCTCCGCAAGATGGCATCGCGAAACGCAGACTGCTTAGGACGATCTGGTTGTTTGACATTACTCCAGCCGGAGCACAGCACCACCAGATCGCCATTTTTCGCCAGTCCTGCCGCATGATTCATACGCACCGTGTTCGGTTCATGTCGGGTGACCGTACTACGTTTCTTCCAGTGTATGCCATCGGAACTGGCCCAGCAGTCAACGTCCCCTTCCTGTTGACCGTGGCTCGGTTTGTTGTGAAAGACAGCGATAATCGTTCCATCCGGCATCAGAGTGAGGTTCGGCCAGGCACACACGTTCTCGACGGCAACCACCTGCTGCAGTATTTCCGGCTCATTTGCCGAAAGCCCACCCGTCAACAATAAAGACATCGCAACAGTCACAAATCTCAATCTCACAATACGCATAATGCCCCCTGGCTTAATTCAGTGCGTTTTCAATTTCACATCCATGACTCTAGATCGTAATCATTTTTGAAACGGGTTGCACGAATTCTTTACGAAATTTATCGCAGCACAGGCAGCCGGGCTTTCAGTTTTGCCAGAACCGTTGATTGCTCAGGGGACGTTTCTCCTTCGCCGGCAGTGACACGCAGCGGGCAGTTGCGGCACATGACCAGGATGTAAGCGGAGGGGATAAAATACAGCGCCAGTAACGTAGCGCCTCCCACACCGCCGGAAATCGTAATCGCCAGAGGAGGCCAGAACCCGCCGCCGGCAATGACTAAAGGCACAAAACCGGCAACGGTCGTCAGCGACGTTGCAACGACGTGTCGCGTGGATCGCAGGACAACATCGCGGATCACAACGCGGTTGCCTCTCCGTGCTTCCGGATTTGCACGTAATTCCGCCAGCACCACGATTGCATCGTTTATCGCAACCCCCGCCAGTCCCATCGAGCCGACAATCGCCATGAAGCCAAATGGAAAGCCGAACAGCCAGAGCATGCCCAGTCCCAGGCCGATTGAAAGCACGCCGACTGTTCCTATCAGACCTGCCATCCGAAACGACGAGAATGACAGCACCAGCGTCGCCACCATCAGGACCATCAGCACGCCCACATTGACCAGCAGGTTCCCGACTGCGTCATCCCGCTTGGACGCTTCCCCGCCCCACTCGAGTCGATAGCCGGCGGGAAGCTGAAATCCGGATCGCTTTAAATTGCCTTGAAAGTCGGCCAGCACTTTCGCGGGCAGAATCCCTGCAGGAATGTAAGCCTGGACTTCGTTCATCCGCTCGCCATTGAAGTGAGAGATCGCCGCGATTTCTGACGACATCTTCACTTCGGCGAGCGCCGTCAGAGGGACAAATTGTGCCTGCCCGTCACTCGTTTTTTTATTGGAGATGAGTTGGAGAGACGCAATCGCATCAATCGAACCGCGCTGCGCGTGGGGCACGCGGATACGAACCGGCAGTTCCTCGGTCTCTTCGAGAATACTCCCGCCGAGTGCTCCTTCCAGCGCCGCGTTTAATTGATTCGAAATCTCTGCATGATCCAGTCCCGCCAGCCGTGCCTGCTCTTCATCAATTTTCAATGTCAGCTTGGGCAGCGGATCTGCCAGTTCGGCTTTATGATGCAGCACGTCGGGTGTCTGACTGAGAATCGTCCGCAGTTCATCACCAAGCTCACTTAACTGATGCAGGTCGGGACCAAACAGCCGAACCTCAATCGGAGCGTCAAACGGCGGCCCCTGCTCTAACTGTCTGACCAGGACCCGCGAGTGCGATACTTTTCGATCAAGTTCCCGCTGCAACTCATGAATCAAAGCCTGACCGCCTGCTGCCGAATTGAGCTGGACGAGCGCCTGGGCATAATTCGAGGAATTCTCGCGTTTGGCGATGATATTATAGTAAAACTGAGGCGCACTCTCGCCTAAAAACCATTCGATCCCCTTCACCTGGGGATGCTGCAACACGACCTGCCGGATGGTCTCAATCGTAGCCTGTGTCTCTTCCAATGAGGCGTGTGCGTTTAATTCCAGTTCAATATTAATCTGATCGCGATCTGCAGGAGGAAAGAACTGTTCCGGTAGATCACGGGCAACGACAAAACCGCATACAGGCAGAACACAGCCCAAAGCAACCCCGAGCAGCGGCCGCGCAAACAGATAATCGAGTGACTTCTGGTAAGCGGCTTTCAGCCCCGCATGACTGTAACCGACCTGCCACCAGTGGGAATTTTGTGGATCTTCATTCTGATCGGCAAACAAGGCGGCGATCGCGGGTATTACCGTCATCGCCAGAAAGAAGGAACTGCAGATGGCCAGAATCACACTGACGGCGATCGAACCGACGAATTCTCCCGCCGGTCCCGGCATTAACGCAATCGGAGCAAACGCCAGTACTGTGGTTAATGTCGATCCCAGTAAAGGAACCGCCAAATGCCGGACTGTGGAAATCACCGCGTCTTCCGGCGCCATCCCTGTGTGTAATTTTGCACGCACTTCATCGACCACAACGATGGCATTATCGATTAGTAATCCAAGCGCGATGATCAACCCCGTCACCGACATCTGATGAATGGGAATGTCCAGAACGCGAAGTCCCGCCAACACCATGAACGCTGATAACGGGAGCGCCGTTCCGATGACCAGGGCATTCCGCCAGCCCATCATGAACACGATCACCGCGATGACAGCTAAACCACCAAACAACAGGTTCCACACCAGACCATCCAGCCGCGCTTCCACGTAACGATTCTGATCGAACAGCGTCTGCACCATCACGTCATCGGCCAGTGTCTGTTCAAATTCCCTGATCGCTGCTTTCGCCGACTGACTCCAGTGATCAATCCGCACGCTGTCCCGCACAAACATCCCCAACGTGACTGCCGGCTTCCCGTCTGCAATCACCAGACTGCTCAAAGGCAATGCCACTCCCTTTTTGATCGTAGCAATGTCCCCTAACTGCACGGAATGTCCTTCCGAGCCAAACTGAACCGGCGTATTTGCGATCCGCGAGAGGGAATCCAGTTCTGAATCAACGTCGATCAGCAGATCACTTTTACTTCCGCGTAACAGCCCGGCCGTCAGTTTGGCGTCAGACGATTCCACCTGATCCGCAATTTTCTGAACGCTCAAGCCCAGAGCTGCGATTTTATCGGGTTGAATTTCCACAACGATTTCTTCATCAGGATCGCCAAATGTGTCAATGTCTTCCGTTCCGGAAATCGCCCGCAACCGATCTTCCAGTTGTTTCGCCGTCCGCCGCAAAACGGCGTAATTAACAGCATTCGGGTTATCCCAGACCAGAGCGACAATCAGCGCATAGGCTTTGACTTCCAACTCTTCAAAATCCGGTTCCTCGGCTCCTGCGGGAAATTCAACGCGTGCATCGTCGATCTTGTCCCGGATGCGTGACCAGACCTCGTCGACTTTATACACGTCGTCGCGCAATTCAATCGTCATTGAAGACATGCCGGACCGGGAGATGGATCGCAGTTCTTTGATCTCGTCGATCTCTCGGAGTTCTTCCTCGATTTTTTCAGACACCAGCGATTCGACTCGTGTCGCGTCGGCTCCCGGGAAGCGGGTATTCACGCGAGCCACCCGCTGCGTGAGCACGGGATCTTCCATCCGGGGCAGTACATAATAACTGGATAAGCCGGCGACAGAGATCAGTGCGATCATCAGGATCAATAAGCGACGATTCCGATAAAACAAGCCTTCCAGCATGATTGAATTCCCCGTTGATTCCCTGAAAGGTGTTCCTCTGAATGTTTGATTGCGGCGCTGTTGATTCTCGTTTCAGTCAGACTTTGATTTAGCGGCTCGACTTGATCATCACTCGTTGTGTGCTGGCCAGCTTATGGATGCCATCTACGACAATCCGGTCTCCTGTTTGCAGCGTGCCCCGTACCAGTACCCGGTCTCCTTCCGTGTGTAATACTTCAACCTGTCGTTTTTCCAGCACAAATTCACTGTCGCTGCTGCCTGCTATAACAGCATAAGCAGACCAGAGCCCGCGTTCTCCTCGCGCCAGTGCACTGAGCGGCAGCCAGAAACCCTGCATCTGAACCGGTTCTTCGATCTCAATTCGAATCACCTGTCCCGGAACAAGCTGCTGCGCGGCTTCCGGGCTCAGAGCCAGAACCACTTCCTGCGTGCGGGTCACCGGATCAAGCTCGGGTAAAATGGCCTTGAGTGTGGATTCATATGTTTTTCCGTTAAGCTGCACTTTTTGCTGTGTGCCATGCTTCAGGTCTTTGACCATCTCCACCGGAACGCCAATATGCGCTTCCAGTTTCTGATCTTCAACCAGTCTGAATAAAGGCGCGTTGGGTGAGATCACGGTCCCTTCGTCGGCATACCGTTTCGAAATCCGACCGCTGAAGGGAGCAGTCAATACGGCATCGTCGAGATCCACCTGATTATCCGCCAGTGACGCATCCAGATTGGCAACGACCGCTGTCTGAGCAGCAATCTGTTCTTTGCGGGTTCCTTCCTTCAGTTCCGACAGTCGACTGCGTGCGGCGTCCAATTGGGCTGTCTGCTGTTCGACCTCGTATTGTGACGCTTCAAAATCCGATTTGGAAATCGCATTGCGTTTCAGTAGTTCCTGATTGCGCGTATGATCGGCCTGCAGATTTTTGAGTTTTGCAGAAAGTTGCCTGACTTCCGCTTCCGCAACGGCAATCGTCTGTGCACGCGGTCCTGCTTTCAATTCATCAAGTTTTGCCTGAGCGGCTGCCCGCTCTGCCTGCAGCTTCAAACGAATGACATCCAGATGCCGCGTATTCAAATTCGCCAGGGTCATTCCCGCCTGAACCTGATCCCCTTCATCGACGGCGATCTTGATCAGTTTGCCACTCCGTTCGAATGCCAGCTCACTGGTACGCGAAGCAGCCACTTTTCCTGTATAATTTCGCTTGCGTACGAATGAATCGACAGGTTTGAGTTCTGTCACTTCAACGGGGACACCCTTCTGCTCTGAACCAGCAGACGAGATTTCCGTCGAATAAGCAACGTC
>NZ_CALFPF010000690.1 GCF_937919775.1 uncultured Gimesia sp. | reverse complement strand
TGCGCGTTCAAACGTACTCAGAATATGCCTCAGAAATCAAAGGGTAACTACTTATGGGATTTTCTGACATATATTTGAAAGAGTCCATTCGTAAAAGTTTAAAGCGTTGCGAAAACCTGATGCTCGGGTTCGCGTGTGTGCAGATTGATCTGAATTCACACTATTCGCAGATTTTAAATACAGAAGTTTGTTCGGGAAAGACGGGTTCCTGCTATGTCTCTGATTCCAGCTACTCATACTACAGAAACATTGACCAGACGGTTTTCAGAGCCGGTCATTAATTCTGTACTTGATGTTTTTAAATATTTTGTCGGCACGACAGTCGAATTAGATCGAATTGTCGAAGTGCATGAGGCTCCTCGTTATGAGAAAAGCTCTGCGATTGAAGTCAATGGACCAGGCAAAGGCATTGTGGTTGTCAACGTTCCCCGGGAACTGGTTTCAAAAGCAGTTTCGATGCTGATTGATGAGTCCCTGGCGGATGACGAGCATGTGTTGACCGATTTTTCCTGTGAATTGTCTAACATGATTGCAGGTCAGGCCAAAAAAGCCGTAGACCATATGGGCTTTCTGTTGGGGCACCCGACCGTGATTGAAACAGAAAACATTGACAATTTATATCCTCCCGAAGCCGGTTCACGTTGTGGCATATTTAAAACCGGGATTGGTCCGGTCGTTGTCTATTTCGGATTTGTCGGACAACTCGGCGATATCATCGATTATGAACATGATCCATCAGAGAAAAAACGTGTGATGATCATCGATCCCGATGAGATGAATCGTGCTTTGTTCGAAGGTTTATTACACGAACGTTATAATGTGGAAAGCGCTGCGACTGTTGAAGAAGCTTTCATGGATGCGGCAATTAATACTCCGGATCTGATTTTGCTGGACATCGATGGACCTTCCGGAAATCATGCGGAGTCGGTGAAATACATTAAACATTCGCCATTTGTGGGAAATGCGGAAGTTCTGGTCATGACGACGAATCGTTCGACAACCGCGATTATTCAGGCCTTCAATCATGGTGCCACTGATTATATTCTCAAAACAGACTTCACAAAGCAGATCCTGGTTGGCAAAATAGAACGTGCCTTCGGAAGAACGCCGGTTGTCAAAGAGGCCGTTGCTTCGAGTCATTAAAATCAAGATTACTGTACGAGATCTTTGCAAAACCCTGGTTTGATGACCGGGGTTTTTTATTTGCTGATTCCCCATTTACACGGAGAAGTAAGTTGAATCTGGAAGGAAAAGTGGCCGTCATCACCGGAGCTGCGGTTCGTATTGGCCGCTCCCTGGCGCTCGCATTGGCAGAGGCGGGGGTTGATATTTGTATTCATTATCATTCATCAAAACAGGAGGCAGAGCAGACGTGCGCGGAAATTCGGCAACGGGGGAGAAAAGCGATCGCGGTATCCGCCGATCTGTCGGATTCCTGCAATGCGGCTGCCCTGATCATTAATGCGGTCGTCGCGGAATTCGGCAGAGTTGACATACTGATTAATAGTGCCTCGGTTTTTGAAAACAAATCGCTGCTGATTTCTACTGAGTTTGATTGGGATTCTCATCTGGATATTAATTTGAAAGCCCCCTATTTCCTGTCTCAGCAGTTTGCGAAAACGTTTCACCCGGGACAAACGGGGCAGATTATTAATCTGGTTGACTGGCGAGCGCTGCGGGCAGGAGCCGGGCATTTACCCTACCGGATTTCCAAAGCGGGTCTGGTGACGTTAACGGAATGTCTGGCGCTGGAGCTGGCTCCCGAGATCCGGGTCAATGCGATCGCCCCCGGTGCCATTCTACCGCCACCAGGCCAGGATGCTAAGTATCTCGATAAACGGGCAGCGCAGATTCCTCTCAAACGTGCGGGGAGTCCACAGGATATTTGTGACGCGGTGCTCTATCTCTTGCACGCTGATTTTGTGACAGGCGAAGTATTGAACGTTTCCGGGGGAGAACAGTTCTCGTCCTGATGATCAGCCGACCTTTGTGCGGCCAGCGTTTATCAGGAAGACCGGGCCTTGAGAACCGCGTCTTTTACAATCTGCATCGTCCGTTTCTGGCGCTGCTGGATCGATTGCATCACCGATTTCAGTTTGGCGAGTGACTCGTCGTAATTCTGATAGACGCCGATCACGCGTTCGGCGATTTGCTGTTGATCAACCTCATCGATTTCAAATGTCCAGTCCTTCAGCCCGATATCATACCACATCTGACCTTTAATGGTGTCCGTTGGCTGCCTGACGTAAAGTCCGGGAGTCCCAAACGCACAGGCGATAATCGGAGAGTGACACTCCATACTGACGACGGCTGACGCATCCCGATAAAGCGA
>NZ_CALFPF010000689.1 GCF_937919775.1 uncultured Gimesia sp. | reverse complement strand
AGTTCAGATTCATACATCACATGCCAACTGATGGGGATGACCTGTTCTAACACAAGTAAACTAAGCCTTCATTGTTCGCGTAACTGTCAAAATTATTTTTTAACAAACAGGAAACAAAATGAAAAAGTCACGTGCTCGTAATGTCAAGCGGTCAGGTTTTACCCTGATCGAACTTTTAGTGGTGATTTCGATCATCGCGTTGTTAGCTGCTCTGCTGATTCCAGCAGTTTTCGCAGCTCGTGAATCTGCACGTTCTTCACAGTGCAAAAGTAACTTGCGTCAGTTTGGTCTTTCCATGCACTCTTTCGCTTCGACAGATCCCGGCGGAAGATACTGCACGGGTGCTTACGACTTCCGTCGTGATGGATGTCCTGACACCTGGGGTTGGGTCGCCGACATGGTTAACAGTGGTTCCGGTCTTCCTCAGAAAATGCTCTGCCCTTCATCCACTCTGTTGGGATCCGAAAAACTGAACGACATGATTGGTGTGGCTAACACCAGTAACAAAGACTCTGCGCCACTGGCACGCCTGAGTGAAGGCATCTGTGCCACTTGGACAAGTGGAACCGAAGGAACACAACCTCGTATTCTTCAGGTTGCCAAGATGCTCGAAGATGGATACGGAACAAACTATGCTTCCAGCTGGTTTCTGGTACGTTCCGGCGCGAAAACCACTGCCGGTGTGACTGCCTCCGGTTTGAAGGGTTTTGGCGGTAGCCTGGGTCCATTGACCATTCGTCGTCTGGATTCTTCCCGCGTTTCTTCTTCCGTCGTCTCCTTCCTGGGCTGTGGTGCTCCCGGTGATGTCGGCGAAGCTGTATTGTCTAACAGCATTCCCGGATTTCTTGAAGCCGGTGAGCGATTGGCTGAATCCTTCAACGATGGTCCTGGCATGTGGGATGGAACGAAAATCGTTCTGATGCCTGCCGGAACCAATGTTGTTTCTGCAATTCCTGCTGCTTTGCCTGACCCGAACAGCGCTGGAACTCCCGGTGTTGACGGCAATCTGTGGTTACAGGATTCTCGTGACTGGTTTGCATGGCACGGTCGTGGCCGCAATAAGATCTGCAACATCCTGATGGCTGACGGCAGCGTGAAAGCAATCGTCGACCTGAACGGCGATGGATTCTTGAACCCCGGTTTCACAGGATCTGCCACAGGCGGATCTGGTCACACAGACGCCACTGTAGAACTGCGACCTTCGGAAGTCTTCTCCGGCCCCTGGTTGGACGCTCAGGTTACCAAAGGTAACTTCGAATAATCGAAGATTGAGAATTATTGAAAGACAAGTCTATCGCGAGTGGCTGGTTTAAAACCGGCCACTCGTTTTTTTTATTTACCGATGAATCGTAAAAAAGGTGTCAGGAACCTTAAGTATAAGGTTCCTGACACCTTTTTTACGCCACATTTTTTACGGTGATTATGAGATGATGTCTTTGATGACATGTCCGTGCACGTCGGTGAGACGACGGTCAATGCCGTTGTGCCGGAAAGTCAGCTTCTCATGATCGATACCCAACTGATGCAAAATCGTGGCGTGCACGTCATAACACATCGTCGGATTGGCGGGATCTGCGGGTTTGAAAGACCATTGATCCGATTCGCCGTACGTGGTGCCCCCTTTAATCCCCCCGCCGGCCAGCCAGTTGGTAAACACGAACGGATTATGATCGCGGCCTTTGCTTCCCTGACTGCAGGGCATTCTGCCGAATTCGGTGGTCCATAAAATAATCGTGTCGTCCAGCATGCCGCGCTGTTTGAGGTCTTTGATTAACGCCGCCGCACCGGTTGACATGCCCCGCCCTAAAGGCCAGTGATCGCGTTTGATATCTTCATGCGAATCCCAGTTGCGACGCGGGAACCCGTTGTCGGCTCCCGACCAGATCTGCACGAACCGGACCCCCTGCTCCAGCATCCGCCGCGCCACCAGGCAGTTTCTGCCAAAATACGCGATTTCAGCGGCTTCGCTGATGCCTTCCTGCACTTCATAGCTGGTGGAATCCAGCCCGTACATATTGAGCGTGCTTTTCGTTTCGTTAGAAAGATCGAGTACCTGCGGCGCCTGCAACTGCATTTTGGCGGCCAGCTCATACGATTGAATTCGTGCGTTCAATCGCGAATCTCCCGCGCGTTCCTGTTCGTGTCGCTGATTCAACTGTTTTAATGCGGCCAGAACATCGCGGTCGCTTTGCTTCGTAATAAAATTATTCGAAGCAGGGAACAGATTGGAAATCGGCGTCTGTGAATTCGGGCGAATCATGGTTCCCTGATTGCTGGCCGGTAAAAAGCCGGCAGACCAGTTGGCCGCGCCATTGGGAGCAAATCCGCGCGGATCAGGCAGGACAACAAACGTCGGCAGGTTATCGGTGAGGCTGCCGAGCCCGTAACTGATCCAGGCCCCCATGCCGGGAAAGCCGGGCAGAATAAAACCAGTGGCCTGCATGAATGTCGCCGGCCCGTGCACGTTCGACTTGCTGACCATATTATGGATAAACGCCATCTCGTCTACGCATTCACCCAGCGGTGCGACGCACTCATTGAGCCACTTGCCCGATTCGCCGTACTGCTGCCATTTCCAGGGAGCCTGCATGGTTTTGCCCGGGGAGGATTGAAATAACTGCACCTGTTCGCCGGGGTCCCACGCGTTGCCATTCTCCTTGATCAGTTCCGGTTTATAGTCAAACGTGTCGCACTGACTGGCGGCACCCGACATATAAAGTTGAATCACCCGTTTGGCGCGCGGCGGATGATGCAGTGTGTGTGTGCTGGCTGGCGCTGAAGCGAGCAGACAGTCATCCTGCAGCAGAGACGCTAATGCGATTCCCCCCAGTCCCCCTCCTGCCGACATCAGAAACTCACGACGATCCATAAGATCTCTTCCTGTATTTAATCGATAAAAATGAATTCGTTGCTGTTGAAGATCAGCCGACAGACATTTTCAATGCCATGCTGTGTGCCGATGCTCTGTAAAATAGCCAGCTCAGCCTGTTCCGGCGGCCGACCGAGTGTGGTTTCAAAAGCGAGCTGGATCTGAGTCGAAAGGTCCGTCGATTCCTCTTTGATTTTTCGTGCATAAAAGGCCGACATGCTCACCATGAAGTGATCGTTCAACAGGGAGAGCGCCTGCAGAGCCGTTAATGTTTCCAGACGCTTCGGGGTCATTTGTGAAGGGTCTGCACAGTCGAGCGTTTCCATAAACGGATCGGGAACCGAACGCACGATAAAGCGGTAGATCGAACGTCGATGACTTTCCTCGGAAACGGGATCGTATTTCTGATAGAGATAATGCGGCGAATGTTGCGGTTTTTCGAGCACAAACAGACGGTCTCCCGGCCCGTACATTTTCAGATCCAGTTTGCCGCTGACCTGTAATACGGAATCGCGAATCGCTTCGGCTTCCAGTTTGCGACGGTTCATGCGCCACAAGAGACGATTATCGCCGTCAATCTGATTGCCCTCGGGATGCGTGATCGAAGTCTGCTGATACGCAGTGCTCAACACCAGCAGGCGATGCAATGCTTTCAGCGATTGTCCTTCATCGCGAAAACGGGCCGCCAGATAATCAAGCAGTGCGGGATGCGTGGGGAGGGCTCCCATCTTTCCAAAGTCGTTGGGGGTATCGACGATGGCTTTCCCGAAATGATATTGCCAGACCCGATTCACAATCGAACGCCAGGTGAGCGGGTTTTCGCGGCTGGTGATCCACTGTGCCAGCGCCAGGCGGCGAGCCCCTTCATTCTGCGGATCTTTTAATTGAAACGTGCCGTTGAGACCGGAGATCAGCTTCGGTGCGGATGGCTCAACTTCTTTGACGGGGGCTTTTTCACTTCCGCGACTGAGTAAAAACACGGCCCGCGGTTCGCCTGCAGTCGACTTGAAATTTCCCTGCTGTTTAAAATGAGTCGCAGCCGCGAACACTTTGTGGAGTTGCGGCAGTTGATCCAGTTCCTGTTTGATTCGCGACAATTCTGCCGTGATGGTTTTGAGCGCTGTTTTCTCGTCGGCCGTTGTGAGACTGGTCAAGAGTTGATCGCGTTCCGCTTTCAGTGATACCAGATCTTCGTTGGAGTCGGCGGAATGATAGAATTTGCCATCGGTCAGATTTTTACGAGACCAGCGCGGCAGTGCTTCGATAGAATCGAGTGACTCGACGACCGCCTGTCCGGCAATGTTTTGTCCCTGGGAATTGAGAACTTTGATTTCTCCCAACGCAAACATGAAATCATTCGAGCGGGGCGCGAGCTGCGTGGCTGTCATTCTCAGGTACTGAAAATTCTGGCCCTCAAGTTCGAAGTTTACGAGTTTATTTTGCGGATTGGGAAAGTCCTGCTGGCTGTGGTCGGCGATGATGGTTTTCGTCGCGGCAAAATCACCTGTGTCCGAAATCTCCAGCTTGAACCGTTTCGGAAAACCGAAGCCGGCTTTGATGTTATTATAATCATCATAGGCGGCAATCAGCGTCACCCGCTCTGCCGTGACGGGCTGCTTGAATTTCAACTGCACCCATTTGCTGGTTTTGTCTGTTTTTTCAATCTGGCTGTGGTAACCATATTCCACGCCTTGCCCTTTTTGAGCATTGACGGCTTTGGCAATCTGTTCGTCGAGTTGCGCCAGTTGTTTGCCGCCGCGGGTATGAATTTTCGCTTCAAGGGCCTGCTTCTGTTGCTGGTGCTTTGTCTGCGCAGCCAGCAGTTCTTTTCGTTTTTCGGCGGATTGCGGGTTCGGATCAAAATCGCGGTCTGCGCGGTCGATGCCGGCGAAGACGGCCTGCAGGCCGTAGTAATCTTCCTGCGCGATCGGATCAAATTTGTGATTGTGGCAGCGGGCGCATTGGACCGTCAGACTGACCGTGCTGTTCATGACGGTCGCCACCATATCGTCCCGGTCCAGGTTACGGGTGATTTTTTTCTCAATCAGTTTTTCGTTGATTTCAATCTGGCCCACCCAGTCGAAAGGACCTGCCACGATAAAACCGGTTGCCGGAACACCGTCGGGCGAATGAGGCTGCAGGATATCACCGGCGATCTGTTCCTCGATAAATTGCGTGTAGGGTTTGTCTGCATTGAGAGCGCGAATCACATAGTCGCGATAAGGCCAGGCGTTTTCGCGGAGTTTGTCTTTGTCATAGCCATGCGTGTCCGCATAATGCACGACATCCAGCCAGTGCCGCGCCCAGCGTTCTCCGTAGCGGGGGGATGCCAGGAGTTGATCGACCAGTTTTTCATAAGCACGCGGGTCAGAATCATTGACGAACTTCGTGATTTCTGCCGGCGACGGAGGCAGACCGATCAAATCAAAATACAGACGGCGAATGAGCGTGCGGCGGTCCACGGCGGGGGAAAAGGAAAGGCCTTTTTTGCGCAGCTCTGCGAGCAGAAAAGCGTCGATGGGCGTGCGAACCTGTTTTGTATCCGCTTCAGAGAGTTGCGGTACCGCTGGTTGTTTCAACAGCTGGAACGACCACCAGTCCGTTTGTGAAAGTTGTGCTTCCTGAATGTGCACGCCGTCGGGCCAGACCGCACCCGCTTTGATCCATTGCCTGAGAATTTCAATCTCTGCTTTGGATAAGGGTTTGCCTTTTTTGGGCATTTCCGGTTCCGGGCCGATCACATAATCGAGCAGCAGACTTTCTTCGGGAGCGCCCGCGACCAGCACGCGACCGTTCTCGCCTCCGGCGATCAATCCCTGGCTGCTTTCCAGAGAGAGCCCGCCATCTTTGGTACTCGCGTTATGACATTCAATACAGTGCTGCTGCAGAATCGGCACGACCTGTTTTTCAAAGAGGGAGTCTGCTCCGAAGGCTGCTGACGAACAAGTCAACAGGCAGATTGAAAACAACAGTGGCGTGAAATTGAATTTCCGTCGGGTGAAAAAAAACATATTTGCTTTTCTATTTCTCTCAAAGTGGGAGAATCAATTGGCAGGACGCGGGCTGATACAACTCCCGGTTATTCCAGTAACGATTATAACCGAGAGTTCCAGCGAAGGTTTGACTGTTTGACAAAAAAAGAATTACTCCTTTTCCAGATCAAACAGATGTTGATTATTGCCGTTTTTGAGCGTGACTTTCAGTTCAGTGAGTCGATTAAATTTAGGAGGGATTGCATTGGCATATTCGTCGACCATGGTTTCACCGTCGGTATCGAGAATCTTGTTGCCCGTAGGTACACTGGAATCAATTTCCACCCGATAATCGCCGGGGCTGGGGCCTTTTTCTTTGGGAATCACGAATTTTCCCGATTCAATATTCGCCCCCGCAGTCGCCCCTTTACCTGCGGGAATGAATGTGATCACCCCCTGCTCCACGGGTGCGCCGTCGAGTGTCACCACGCCTTCCACTTGAGTTCTTTCGAAGGCCTTTTCGTTTGTGCAGCCGACCAGTGTCAGCACGGAACTGCAGAGTACCAGCATGATTCGATAATGATTCAACACGTCTCTGGTCCTTCGTATAAAAAACAGGAGCTCAACATTTTATGATCCTTGAAAGTTACGACTCTGGAAGCAGTCTGGTTTAAAAATCGCCGATGACTTCGCCACCGCTCATACTGCTCAAAGCCTGCCAGGTGGTGAGATCGATATTCTCAGAGACGAATCGCACGGCGCCATCACACATCAGCACATGCACGCCGCCGACGTGCAGACTTCGCGAGGCGTTACTGCGGCCGCTTCCGGTAATCGAGCCCGTACAAGGCAGCCGATCTCCTTCGGAAACACAATTGACGACCAGATCGGGGGCAGAACTGTTCGGTCCGACGCGCGTCATCACGACGGTTTCCGGTTCATCGTTCCAGATCCAGGCACGATAATCGTTGGCGGAAGTTTCCGGTTTCAACATTTCCATCATGGCGAGAGTATTACTCGAACCGTCGGTGATATCACGAAACCTGGCACCGAAGGCGTTATTGAAGGGCGCCGGTTTGATTTGTGTGCCGAACGTACCCTGGCCCCAGTTCACGCCGTAGTTTCCTCGAATACTGCCATCGGGGTTCGCGCTCCAGATGGCATCGCGGTCAGTCGGGCATTGCCAGACGGGCAGTGGAACAAGTCGCACGCCGTTACCAGTCGGGATGGAATCGTGAACGGTGTCGTGCCAGTTGCGATTGTGATCGTAGAGGTTATACACATTGGCTTTGTCAATGAAGGGGAGCAGATGTACGCAGAACGGAGTTCGTTTTCCGCTGGGGGTAGAGGACGTGACCACGCGGTAAATCATGCCGGGAGGAAACAGGCGGTGGGTGTCGTGATAATTGTGCAAAGCCAGACCAAGTTGTTTCATGTTATTTTTGCAGGTACTGCGGCGGGCCGCTTCGCGCGCCTGTTGTACCGCCGGCAGTAACAGCGCAATTAAAATGGCGATGATGGCAATCACCACCAGCAGTTCGATTAGTGTAAACGCGGAACGCAGGTGACGGTCATGTTTGCGAGCGACGAACATTAGTTCTCCTTGGTCTCAACCTGAATAGATGTGATTAATAAATAGAAAAACTCCTCGGCAGTTTTAGAACGTAAATCATCTCTGTTGTGTTTAGAGGAGGGAGATCAGGAGTGAACCAAAGCGCGTCCTCATGATTGATATGGCGCGCCGATTTCCGATTTAGTACCGTAAGTTTTGTTTTTTCGTTGAAAATCCGGTAAATCACGAATTTTTCGGTACCAATCCGGATCATTTCGCGCCACATAAGATAGCGGAGACGCGTTGCGGCTGTTCCCTGCGCTGATTTATTTCCCACCGACTCTCTGTGACTGCCACTAACACCTTGTTACTGATAGACTTAACTTCGTCATGAGTGAGCCCTTGAATAATCCGGTCATGAGCGAAGAGTTTTTCCGTTTGTTTTCACGGGACGACCGCAAGGTCTTCGGCTACATTCTGGCGCTGGTGCTGGATCTCGCGGCGGCGGAAGACATTTTTCAGGAAACGTGCGTGATTCTGTGGAAGGAATTTCCCAGCTTTGAGCGGGATCGCAGTTTTTTAAACTGGGCGAATGGCATTGCGTTTAACCAGGTGAGAAAATATCGTCGCAAGTATCAGAACAAGCGTTTGATTTTCAGTGACAGTCTGGTCACAGAGTTGGCGGAAGATGTGTCGGGTATGATTGAAGATCTGAGTCAGCGTCAACTGGCGCTGACCCAATGTATGCAGAAATTAAGTGACCGTGAACGGGAACTGATCGACGCCTATTACGGGGATCAGGAAACCGCGGCCACGGTGGCGGGCCGTTGGAAATGTTCCTCACATGCCATTTATAAAACGATCAAAAAAATCCGAAAAGCATTATTTGATTGTGTGAACCGTCGCCTTTCCAGTGAGATATCCTGATGATTGAACCAGTCCCTCCACTCCGAGCACAGATCCTGGAGTTGGCCGATGCGCAGTGTTCGGGGATTATTACCGAAGCCGAAATGGAAACGCTGGAACGACTGCTGACGGAACATCCTCAGTATCGCAAAGAATATTTGAATTATGTGTTCCTGCATATTGGTCTGGCTGGTACGGCCGGCACGCGGCTGCAGTCTCCGGGTTCAGCGCCGCCACCGGAAGCCGTCGAAACAGAAGCAAAGCAGCAGGCGGTTCGGTCAGCAGACAAAAGTGTGTTTTCTCTGTTTCTGGTTCCGGCGATTTGTCTAGCCGTGTGTCTGTGTGCACTTGGACTGTTTTTGTATTTCCCGGTCGAGCGGCAGGATGCAACGGCGCCGCTGGTCGCCGACAACAGTTCACAATATTATTTCGATGAGAATACGACTCCCCCGGAAGAAGTCGCCACCATCCATGAAGCGATGCAGTCGACGTGGGAACTGTTGGGTAAATATCCCGCGCTGACCGATCGCTTCCAGCCGGGCACTGTGAAAGTGACATCCGGAAACGTGGGCTTTGCATTTTCCGGAGGCGCAGATATTTCGCTGGCCAGCCCTGCTCTGTTCGGCATGGAACGCAAGAATCAGGGAACGCTGTTTTCCGGCACGCTTTCGGCGCGGATGAGCGATCCGCAGGCGCCGTTTACTCTGGAAACGCCGAGTGTCGAAGTGATTGATATGGGAACCGAATATGAGGTCAGTGTGAATGAGGCGGCTGAGACCTTTGTGCATGTGCTCGATGGTCAGGTGGAAGTGAAACCGCGCGGCCGCCTGCCCCGGTTTTTCTGGACCTTCGATCAACCGGAAGACAAACCGTTCACGGATTTGATTGCAGCCAGCCCGATTCGCGCCGGGAAAAATGCGAAACGGGTCCAGGGTTTAGTCGGCAAAGGAGCCGTGCGGTTTAATAACCGACCGGATGCCAGCTTGCTGTTGGGAAACGGGGGCGGTAAAGAAGTGGGCACGGGTGATTATTCTGTTTCGACGGGCATTACCGTCGAAGCCCTGGTGGTTTCGGAGTGGCAGGCTCCTGATGTGTCTCAGAAAAAACGTCCGTTTGACTATGACGAAATCTTTCGCAAGGAAGACGGCAGCTATCGGATATTACTCAGCTTTCAAGACGATGATAAAGCCGGCATCACGCAAATCCCCACGGTCGAACAAGGTCCCTGTCTGTCGTTTGGATTATTCTTATCGGGCATGGGTTATAGCGAACTGGATATGCCTATGGACGGCAAAGAGGGCCGCCCGACGGTAGAAGAACTGCGGGATGGAAAACCGCATCATATCGTCGCGACCTATAACGGCTGGACTGGAGTGAAAGCGATTTACATTGACGGTAAACTGCGAATGAGCCATCGCTTTCCGGTGGGAACGATGATCATCAGCGGCGGCTCGACACCGGCGGTCATTGGAAACCTGATTACGGAACGGTTCGATTCATTAGTGGGCCGCGAACCGTTTACCGGGGTGATTGATGAAGTCGCCTTCTACGATTATGCGCTGGATGCCGCGATCGTCGCCGCGCATTATGAGTGTGTCAAAGCGGGTAAAGATTACTTCGACGGCCAGTTGAAAAAAATTGTGCTGCAGGAAAAACAAGGCGGCAATATCTTCCTCAACAAAGGCGAAAAAATGAAATTCGCCGCGGAAACCGGCCAACCGATGCTGTGAGATCGACCGTCTGCCGACGATGAGAAATACTCTGTCCATTCGCTCGAGTGTGGTACTGCCGACTGGTCCAACAGTAGCGCACGGCTCGGGAAGTATCACACGGCCGATTCAGATTTTGAGATCAAAACTTTGTGTCACAGGTTCTGCACCAGTGATTGTTGCCTCTAAAGTGGATCGAGTGTTATATTTTGCTGGAATCACCGTTTGCTGATTTTGAGGAAGTTCCATGTTTTCTTCCACAGTGATTTGAACGGTATGCTTTCCAGCGACGGCGCCGGGAACACCAGCCTTGAAGTATAACTCGTAGCGGCCTTCAGAATCGGTAGTGCCGTTCGAGGGACGCCCGTTTTGAGGTACGAAGGTAACTTGTGCGCCTGGTAGCGGCTTACCCTGGAGAGTGATGACACCCGAAACAGGGGTGAGTTCCGGGAGATCTGTACCACCGCCTGAACAGCCAGTGAGAACAAAGCAAAGTATCAGCACAGCGGAGAGAGTTTCTAGTCGAGACCGTTTCATGTAAGTAGGTCCTCTTCTGGTAGGATTTATTTTCAATCTGGTTTATAAGGGAAAAACTTCTGAATGAGTCAATTAAAACTCATCCAGAAGTTGAATTTCATTTAACAAGTCACTTCATTAAAACTCAGGCATTATTTCGCCACCGGAAATTGTGATCAGCGCGTTGAGCACAGAAACCTGATCTACGTTTTCACTGACAAACCGCACCGAACCATCACCCAGGAGGATGTGAGCTCCGCCGATGTGGTAACTGCCTGCGCCATTCCTCGCGACGTTAATTCCGGGTGCCACTGCATCGGCGTCCGTGTTTATCCCTTGTCTCAGATTGAGCCAGGAAACATAACTGTAGGTGTCCCAAAACGGACCATTCCAGAGTTCGGTCGACTTCTTCGTAAATGGTGTTTCAACCAGAGCTGCTGTATTTGTTGTACCGTCGATGATGTCACGGATGCGTGCCGAACCGTTAGAGCCGAAAACGCCTTTTGTGGTGAGTGACTCCGCTCCATAAATTGTTGCGATATAGCCGTGCCCCGCTACGAAGCCATAACTTGTGCGGTGTGCCCCCGCATTGTCTCCGAATGTAAGTGCAGGGTTGGCACCGATAGGATTACCGGGATCGGAGGGACACATAAACGCAGCCAGCACACTGGTGGCAACACTATATTGACTTGCTGCAGGTTGTGTTTGAGTGCATTTACCATCGTTGTTGTAAAGTGGTCTCCCACTGGCGAGATTGAAGTTGTACAAGTTATACAAGGGTGCCTGGTCTAAAAAGGGAAGCATCATTTGAAATCCGGTATGATTCAAGATGGGGCCAGTTGGAGTGATCACGTTACAACCAGCTCCCGGGGCAATGTATCCCGGGGGAAAAACGCGATGGGTATCATGGTAGTTGTGCATCGCTAACCCGAGCTGTTTCATGTTATTTTTACAGGTACTGCGCCGGGCCGCTTCTCGCGCCTGCTGCACTGCGGGAAGTAACAAGGCAATCAGGATCGCGATGATGGCAATCACCACCAGTAATTCAATCAGCGTAAAACCGTTTCTTTTGCGGAGATGTCGTTCAAATTTCATAAGAACACCACTTTCAGTAATCGATAAAAAAGTTATTTAAAAAGCCATCCCTTAATTAAAAAATGAGATACAAATGCTAGTCTGGCTTACGAATCAAATACGAACCATTGATGGTATAATCCCCGTCATTTTCAATCTTCTCAAACCAGTCGGGGAGCACCTGAATATCGCTCGTTTGATATCCACTCGCGATACCATGAATGGTGTCATACATCTCAGAAAAATACGTCACATTTTTTTTGCTGGGACCGTTTTTGGCAGTGGTTTCTTCAATGCTGGCAAGCAGTAGATCGGTCGAATCGGGTTCGAATCGAATCGCCTGTTCATTCCCTTGCACGTACCAGAGCTGAGATGTTTCATCAAAGTGCACAACGGCAAAATGCTTTGCGACTCCGTCCCAGCGCTGCTTTTTACTTTCAGGATCTGTAAAACGAACTTTCAGCGGAATGGCAGAATACATGAGATATCTGATTCCAAGGTAGTCATCGATGCCGAACATGCTATGACGGGCATCATTAATGAACACCATGTCCGGCAATATTGTCTGTTTTTTTTCCTGAATCGCAGTATAGAACTCAGGGGAAAGTTTTTTCGCTGTCCGCCATTGTTTCTGCCCTGCAGCGCTGCGCATTGTTTTACCTGCGGGCAGGACCGTTTTGCCTCCCGAAAAATCATTGAGTTCAACATCACCCTTGAAAACCTGCACGCCGGAATCTCCGGATTTTTCAATCTCAACACCAAACAGAGTTCCC
>NZ_CALFPF010000688.1 GCF_937919775.1 uncultured Gimesia sp. | reverse complement strand
GATCGAAGTGAACGATCAGAAAATCAGTTTTAAAAGAGCAGTCATCGCGACCGGCGCCCGGGCAGCAGTCCCTTCTATCGAAGGTATTGAAGAAGCGGGTTATCTCACCAATGAGACCGTTTTCTCACTGACCGAACTCCCGCAGCGGCTTGCCGTGATCGGGGCCGGTCCGATTGGATGTGAATTGGCACAAACTTTCGCCCGCTTTGGTTCGGAAGTCACACTGCTGCAGTCACATGCTCAAATATTACCGCGGGAAGATCCGGATGCAGCCCGGATCATTCAACGTCAACTGGAATCAGATGGCGTGAAAATCATTCTGAACGCAACCACAACCCTGGTCAGCAGCAAAGCACAAATCAAACAACTCACGATTAGTTCTGAAAATCAGACATTCCATCTGGATGTCGATGAAATACTGGTCGCTGCCGGCCGCGCCCCGAATGTCCAGGGGCTTCACCTGGAAAATGCCGGCGTGGAATACGATGAACGAACAGGGGTCTCCGTAAACGATTATCTGCAGACAACCAACCCAGCCATTTACAGCGCGGGAGATATTTGCTCGCGCTATCAATTCACGCATAGTGCTGATTTCCAGGCGAGAATCGTCATTGGAAACGCTCTGTTTAAAGGCCGGAGTAAAGCCAGCCAGCTTCTGATCCCGTGGTGTACCTATACTGATCCCGAAATTGCCCATGTCGGACTGTATGCGCATGAAGCAAAAGAGCAAAACATCCTCATTCAGACGTTCATTCAGGAGCTGGATGGTGTTGACAGGGCCATTCTGGATGGAGAAACCAACGGTTTTGTGAAAGTCCATGTCAAGCAGGGGACAGATCGAATTGTAGGAGCAACAATCGTCGCCTCTCACGCTGGTGATTTGATCTCAGAAATTTCAGTAGCCATGAAATCCGGCATGGGACTGAAAAAGCTGGCCAGTGTCATTCACCCTTATCCGACTCAGGCTGATGCCATTCGAAAAATTGGAGATCAGTACAACCGAACCCGCCTCAGCCCGTTCATCAAAAGCCTGTTTGTGAAATGGTTGAAGTGGACGCGGTAGGTTCAGGCCTAAGTAGTATTTTTTTATTGGTTTTGAGTGTGATTCCCAGGATCGCAACCTGACCCAGGTCGGTTTTAACCGCGGCTAACGCCGTGCGGCTCATCTTGTTTTCAGGTACTTTGACAGCCGGAATGACTTATTAGCCGAAGGGCGTTAGCCCCGGTTCTTCCACATTTATAAGGAAAATTCGGATTAAGAAACACTACCTGGCCCCGGAGAGATTCGATCTGCGCATGACACATTCAGCAAAGCAATCGGCGTTTAGCTCTTGTAATCCTGCAAAAAACTGATTCTCATGAAGCGGGAATCACGTTTCCTGTTCTCGGTTTTGATGCATACATACTCATGATAAATCCGAATTAACAAAGATTTCGATCCTTCTTCCGTCACTCTCATTCAGAATCTCAGAAATTAAATGCCCTCCCCATTCAAGAATTATTTTGGTGACCTGCATAACCATAATCAGGTAGGTTACGCTCAAGGCTCTCTGGATCGCTCCTTCGAAATTGCGCGGAATCACCTCGACTTTTATGCGTTTACCCCGCACTCCTATTGGCCCGATGTGGAAGAGTACGACGGGAAAATCACCCATAAATGGAAAAATGGATTTCATATTGCCCGTTCCCGCTGGCCTGAAGTGGTCGAGTTGGCGCGAAATTTTGACCAGCCCGGTCAGTTCGTCACCATCCTGGGTTATGAGCGACATGGAACGCAGGAAGGGGACTACCACATGCTTTATCCCGACCTGCAGGGGGACTATGAACTCATCGAAGACCTGGCTGAACTTCAGACGTTTGCCAGACAAAGAGGCTGCCTGCTGATTCCTCACCATCCAGCAAACCGCCTGGGCCACCGCGGATTTGATGCCCGAAAACTGGCACCTGAAGTTTCACCCGTGCTGGAAATCCATTCTGAATGGGGCTGTGCAGAACATGATCGTGCGCCCTTCCCATACAAACGGCACACGGAAGGAGGCCGCTGGACGAAACACACTCTGCAATATTATCTCAATCAGGGTCACCGACTGGGAGTGATTGCCAGCACCGACGATCACCTGGGCCATCCCGGCGGCTATCGGGAAGGTCTCGCCGCCATCAAAGCTACCGAGCTGACGCGAGACGCGCTGTTTGATGCATTACGAAATCGGCGGACCTACGCCGTCACCGGAGACCGGATTGAACTCGATTTCTTTCTGAACGACCGGATGATGGGACAAGAATTAGCATTTACCAAACAACGCCAACTCAAAGTCCATGTGCGCGGCTGGGATGAAATCGACCGCGTCGAAGTTCTCAAAAATGGACGTGTGATACACCGGGATTTCCCCGTTGATAAACAACCGGATCATCGTGCCTGGGACAAACCGGTGGTCCTGCGTTTTGAATACGGCTGGGGTCCCTGGCCGGCTTTAGGGTGGGGCGGAACCGCAGACTGGAATTTCACAGTCAATGTGGAAGACGGCACTCTTCAAGAGGTTCAACCCTGTTTCACGACCGGACCGTTCGACGAATTCCGGCGCGATCGAATTCTGGGACAAACTTCAAACCAGCTCAAAATCCAATCCTTTACCGCCCTCAAGCAACAAGTCGACGACTGGTCCCAAAAGGCGATCGTGATGCGCATTCAGGGAGACGCCAATACGAAAGTTTCGATTTCCTGTACCCAACCCAGCGAGTGCCAGTTAACACAGACGTTTGCCGAGCTTGCCGTGAGCAATGAAATGCTGTTTACGCGCCCCTTTCCCTGGGAATCTGCCATGCTTCATCGACTTGTATTCCATAACCAGTGGGAAACCCAGTTTGAATTTGAAGATGACGGTGAGGGCGAAAAAGACGACTGGTACTATGTGCGTGTCATTCAATCAAACGGGGAAATGGCCTGGTCCAGCCCGATTTGGGTCAATAAAAAATGAATTTTCGCTTTCTAATCGATAAACTTTCACTTGAAGCATCCCTGCGGCATTTTAAACGATCAGAATTGAACGAAGCGGCAATCAGAGAATTGATTCTTTGACCTGTTTTGCTTTAAAATGTAGCTTAAAGTCTAAACTATTTTTCTTTCAGCTTTATTGAAAGTATCCCACGACAATGGTTGAGCCAACCAACCAGACGCTGACTCACGCAGCCCCATTATTAGAGGAACTGGAAGCGGGAACTCCCTCTTTTTCTGCCCTGGTTCAAAAGTTAACACAACTTGTGGGTAAAGACGGCATCTTATTCGATGCAGACGAATTACTGGTCTACGAATGCGATGGTTATATCGTCGACAAAACGGCCCCGGATATCGTCGTTTTTCCGTCATCCACCGAGCAGGTCTCTGCTACGGTCAAGTTATGCAATCAATTTAATGTCCCGTTCCTGGCCAGAGGCGCAGGAACCAGCCTTTCCGGCGGATGCCTTCCCATCGGTGGGGGGGTCATGATTGTCCTGACTAAGATGAAGAAGATCCTGGAGATCAACCTCCGGGATCGCTACGCGGTCGTAGAACCGGGCATGGTGAATTTGCATCTGACAAATGCACTCAAAGGTACCGGATATCATTATGCTCCCGATCCCTCCAGCCAGGGTTCCTGTACGATCGGTGGAAACATCGCCACTAATTCGGGCGGGCCTCATACATTAAAGTACGGGGTCACAACGAATCATGTACTCGGTCTCGAAGCAGTGATGCCCGATGGAACGATCATCGAACTCGGCGGCCCCACTGCGGAAGTACCCGGCTATGACATGCATGGCCTGTATGTTGGAAACGAAGGTACCTTCGGAATTTGCACCAAAGCCACCGTCAGACTGACACGAGATCCGGAATCCCTGCGCACGATGCTGGCGGTATTCCACACGATTGCGGATGCAACAAAGTCCATCTCGGCAATGATCGCCGCCGGTATTATTCCCGCCGCATTGGAAATGATGGACCAGGGGATTATCCAGGCTGTAGAAGAGGCGTTTCATTTCGGATTCCCGCTTGATGCCGGTGCCGTCTTGCTGATTGAAGTGGATGGTCTGGAAATCGCCCTGGATGAAGAAGTGCGTCAGATTCTTGAGATCTGTCATGCTTGTAACGTGCGGGATATTCAAAGTGCAAATACCCCTGAAGAACGACTGCTCATCTGGAAAAGCCGCAAACAGGCGTTTGGCGCCATTGGTCGCCTCAGCCCAAGCTATTGTACTCAGGACGGAGTGGTCCCACGGACGCGACTACCGGAAATTCTTGAATTTATCGAAGAAACCAGTCAGCGTTTCGGCTTGCGAATCGTGAATGTATTTCATGCCGGCGATGGAAACGTGCATCCGATCCTGCTGTTTGATGAACGCGATCAAGAGCAAATTCAAAAAGTCCTGGAAGCAAGTGAAGCCATTCTGGAGAAGTGTCTGGAGCTGGGAGGCAGCGTCACTGGTGAGCATGGCATTGGCGTCGAAAAAATCAACTTTATGAGCCGTATCTTTAACAAAACAGATCTGGCCACGATGGAAACAGTACGCAATCTGTTTAATCCCCGGCAAATTTGCAGCCGGGATAAAGTGCTGCCGCAGCATCAAACTGACGAGAAATCAAGTATTGCCCAGTCTCATCCCACGCGACGTGCACCACATTGATTTTGTGATGACGGCCCCTGACCAATCCAATTGAGAAACATTTTTTTATCAGGCTACTGAAAGAAGATCTATGTCGCCTACACATTCCGGTTCTCTGGAAGAATTTATTCCCGCGTCTCAAACTGAATTAAGTCGCTATATCACTGAAAATGCGGCAACGTCTCAAAAACAGCTTTTCCCTGTGGGTGGCCGCACTTCATTATCCGTGTGCTGCCCTTCCAGCCAGTCCGGAATTCAGATTTGCACCTCGCAATTGAATCGGGTGATCGACTATCCGATACGCGACATGACCATTACCGTTGAAGCAGGTTTGCGACTCGATCAACTCAACGAAATCATTTCTGCGGAAGGACAGCGGCTCCCCCTTGACGTTCCCCAGTCCAACCGTGCGACTGTGGGGGGCGTCATCGCCACCAATACCTGTGGCCCCAAACGATTTTCCCATGGAACCATCCGGGATTACGTGATTGGTATTTCCGCCATTGATGGAACAGGGAATCTCTTCAAATCAGGGGGCAGGGTCGTCAAAAATGTCGCCGGTTATGATCTGGCGAAAATGCTGGTTGGTTCCCTGGGCACATTAGCAGTCATCAGTCAGGTGACACTGAATCTGCGTCCCATACCGGAAACCATGAGCATGGTCTGGTTTGCATTCGATTCCTGTCATACGGTTGAGCGTGCCCTGGCAGCGCTCATTACTTCCGAAACAAGGCCGAATGCCGTTGAATATTGTAACAGTAAAGCAGCCCGGCAAATTGCGGCAGAGTCACGTTTCGAA
>NZ_CALFPF010000687.1 GCF_937919775.1 uncultured Gimesia sp. | reverse complement strand
CATGATTACCGCCTCATTCAGCCTGCAAAAAAGTATTCAGGTGCCCCCTCCTAACCCTGACGAAGACGGCGTTTCACAATCACTGCAGACACTGGATGATTTCCGCGAAGAATCGATTATCGTCGAAATCGATCGCAATAACGCCATTTATGTTGACGACACCAAACTCTCAAACCCTTCCCATATCGTGCAGGCGATTCTGGATCGCCGCAATCAGGATGGAAAACCAAAATCGGAATTAGTGCTCAGTGCACATAAAGCAGCCCGACATGAAACCGTCGTCGCTGTTGTCGACGCAGCCAATGAAGTCGGTATGCAGAAAATCAGGCTCGCTTCGTATCGCGGTCCTGAAGACTGACCCGTAAAAGTAAATTGTGATCGCATGCAACTTATCCCGACATTCTGTAAAGAATAAGTGATTGAGATGGCCAGTTTAGAAGTTTCATTTTTATCCGGAAAAGCTCAAATCATTGAGTTATCCAAACAGCAGCCTGTTTCAATCGGCAGTCATGCTTCCAATGATTTACAGATTGAAGGTGAAGGTGTTGCCACCATGCAATGCCGTATCAGCTGGAATAAAAAAGGGTTCGAAATTCTTGCTGCAACCAGTGACGGAATTGAAATCAATGGAGTCATGTCGGGACGCTCAGTCTTAAATGATGGCGATTTAATCCGGATCGGGGAAGCAGACATTCTGTTTGTAGACGAAGTCGATCTGCTGGATCTCAATGCCCCACTGCCGGACGTATCAGGCGAACAGGAAAGTTCGATGTACGACCTGAAACCAGTCAGTCATCACAATCTTGACTTTTCAGTCCGTACCCCTGCAAAGCCTCAGGAAGAAAATCGGGGGACCGGTCCGAAATCAACCAAAACCCCCTCTCCTGAAAAAGAACCAAAAGCTGAGAAAAAGAAACGCACAAAGACCAGGAATGAGAAAAAGTCCCCCAGTCCGGAAGAAGAACTGATCCCCGATGATGACCTTGATCTGGCATCTGCTGCTGAACTGCTTACAGATCGGGAGCCCGATGAACCGTCTCAAGCGCCTGCCACAGCATTTTTATCTCGCTCCAGTGAACACGCCTCTGAGGAATCTGATACAGCGGCACAGAAGGAAGAAAAACAGACACTCTCCTTAAAAGACCGCGTGCGGAATCGCTCTTCTCGCAATGCCGTACGACCGGGTGAACGTCAAATTGCGCGGTCTCCGCTGGTGCTCTCGCTCACCGGTGGCATGATTCTTTTGGCGCTGATCGCACTGACCTTCTGGTTCATTATTGGTCGTGATACCGCAAAACGTCATTATGATGCCGCAGTTCAGGAAATGGATGCCGGAAAGTATTCCCAGGCAATTCAGCTTTTCGAACAGTTTCTGGAAAATTACAGCAAAAGTGATTACGCCGATGAAGCACGAATCTTGCTCAGCAAATCGTTTGTTGAAAAAGAAATTTCCGGCTCAACGCCTGCCTGGAACGCGGGACTGGAAGCGACTAACAATTTCATCAAAAAACACCGGGATGACTCGAACTTTAAGGAGCTGTACCCCACGCTCGTCGATTATGGTCAGAAAATTGCCTTCGGTGCGGTCGAAACAGCCAGCCGAACGAAAGAACGCGAGCTGTTAACCGTTTCAAAAAATGCAGAAAGCATTCTGACCCGCTACAGCCCGCAGGATGCCCCCCCCACTGACGCGTTAGCCAAGATCCAGGCCGGATATGAAAAAGCCGAAG
>NZ_CALFPF010000686.1 GCF_937919775.1 uncultured Gimesia sp. | reverse complement strand
ATCGCTGCTAATCCAGTGGCAGTCAAGTTGCAGCTCGCTTATTTCTTTGCCTCTGAGAGGCTCGAAGTGACCACTATCCCCGACTCAAGCCGGGCGCAAAGCGACTCTCCCTTTGATTTGCAAATTGTATAACGTTCCTTATCCGATTTACCGGTAATACGTCAAGAGACGTTATACAGAGTTACGTCTCCGGCACGACAGCTGCACCGAATTCTCTTTTCCAATACCAAAGCTTAGGATCTCGGCACCCGCGCATAAAGTGTGCATGCATACAGATTCTATTGGCAACCATAAAAAAACACCAGAGACCTTTCGATCCCTGGTGTCAGTAAGTTTGAACCGGTTTGATCAGAAGGATGATTCGTCAACGAGAACCTGACCGTACCGCTTGCCGGCGGGTGTCAACAGACGGGCATACACGCCTGCATCCATCTGTGGTGTCAATGATTTTCCGCTTCCATCACAGTAGACCACATTCACGGCTCCGCTGGGGTGGTTGGAACTGGGACGCCAGGCCTGTCCTTTCTCTGCTGTCAGGTTTGAACCAATACGTGAGTTTGTGCCAGAAACAGAATTCCGTAGATTAAATTCAGAAGGCAGACGAAGCGAGGTCGATCCACTTGAATAGACACCTTGCATATCCACGCCGAAGCCCAGGCTGCCGGTATCCTGATCAGACCATTCCCCGGCCTGCAGATTTTCAGATAACATCAGAGTCTGTGTCAAGCCGTCACCTTCAGAAATGAAGTCCAGCGACATCCGTGATTCGGAGGGCCGCCAGAAAACACCGGTAGCAAATTTGATCGGGATGTCAGCAGTTGTTGCCACGTCTCCATCCAGGCCACCATCGACGCTGTCTGGATGGTGGGCGACATCATTTGACGAGTTATAATGGGTGGTGACATACCCCACATTCACTGCATATGACAGCGCTCCTGGATCGGTATTAAACTGATCATCGGGACAAGAAAACACAGGAAACCGAATTTGATTCAAATCTGTAAGTGCTTGAATTTGAGCCGACGTGGCACCATCCTGAGCAGCAAGGTTGGCTGTCGCGTCCCATCGTTGACGGAAACCGACGTTATCCAGGAAAGGCAGAATGGTAGTACACCAGGAGAGGTTATCATTCCCGGCATTGGCATTCCCTGAGGCGTTTTCAATGTTCGGATCAACGAGCAGAGGCAACTGAGAGTGGGTGCCCGATGAGAAGTTGACCACCGCCAGACCGACGTTCCGCATGTTATTCAGACAGGTGATTTTTCTTGAAACGACACAGGAAGACTGGATGGCCGGCAGTGTCAGCGCCACCAGAATGCCGATGATGGTGAGCACCACCAGCAATTCGACCAGCGAAAACCCTTTACGCTTCAGCGACGTGCGTTGGGTGCGTTGTTGATGCATTTCATTCTCCGTAATGGAAGTATGGTTTACACAGATAATCGATTGCTTCTGATCACGCTCACATCGGGGCGATGGAAATCCACGAGTGACTGAATGCCAGAAAACCGCCTTTGTATGTTTCGAACTCCGCGTAAAAAAACACCAGAGCCTCTGGGGCCCTGGTGTCTGTAAGTTTGAACCGATTTGAGAATAATCACTCAAAACTGTGGTTGCAGAATTGCTACCTCAAATTAGTAAGCAGTTCCGTCCACAACAGCCTGACCATATCGCAAACCAGCGGGTGTCAACAGACGGGCATAGATTCCAGAATCCATCTGAGGTGTCAGAGACTTTCCACTGCCATCGCAGAAGATCACATTCACGGCACCACTGGGATGGTTGGAACTCGGACGCCAGGCTGATTTGGGAGCAGCGCCCAGGTTAGAACCAATTCGTGAATCAGTACCATTGCTGGAATTGGTTAAATTAAATCCCGCTGGCAGGTATAAGTCGTCAGCTAAGGTCGCTGTCGTCGCAGCGTCTGCTGTCCTTGGCAAAAGCCCTTGCATATCAACGCCAAATCCCAGGCTGCCTGTATCCTGATTTGCCCACTCGCCGGCTTGAAGATTCTCTGACAACATGAGGGTCTGAGTCATTCCATCGGCGGCAGAGATGAAGTCCAGAGACATCCGGGGAACACCGGTACCACCTCGCCAGAAAACACCGGTTGCGAATTTAACGGGAGAGGCTGTAACGCCCGAAGAGAGAATCAGATTGGTATTCGCTGCATGGGTATAATCCGCACTTGCATTGTAATTATTCATTACATATCCAACATTTACCACATAAGACAATGCACCTGGGTCGGTACCGAACTGATCATCGGGACACAAGAATACAGGAAAACGCTGAGAGTTTAAAAAGTCAATATTCGTGGTAGAGGCACCATTCACTGCTGCAGCACTCGCCGTGCTGTCCCATCGTTGCCGGAAACCGACTTGGTCCAGGAATGGTAGAATCGTGATACACCAGGAAAGGTTGTCATAGCCGGCGTTGGGATTTCCTGAGGTATTCTCAATGTTTGGATCTACCAGTAGCGGCAACTGTGAGTTGGCTCCTGATGAGAAGTTGACCACAGCCAGGCCGACGTTGCGCATGTTATTCAGACAGGTCACCTTGCGGGCGGCGGCACGGGCACCGTTGATCGCCGGTAGCGTCAGTGATACCAGGATGCCGATGATCGTGATGACCACCAGCAGTTCGATCAGCGTAAACCCTTTACGCTTTTGCAACCTTTGTTTGTTTCGTCGAGTATTCATTGTTATTCTCCTCACTAAAAATACGGTTCAAACTGATTATATAGTACTTGTTGACAAGTATCAAAAACAAATTCAAAAACAGTTCAATTCTTCAGGAAGCCCGAGGAATCGCTCACTATTCGTTTCTACAGGAACAGACGTTTCAAACGTCTTCGCCTCACAGACTCAGAATCGCGGCCCGCAACCAGAGTTAGCAACTAAGGCAACATGACTTCCCCCTCTCTCCTGTAACATGTTTACTCATTATTTCATTTATCTGCATTATACCGATCAGGTAACGTTTGACCACAACCACTAATCTTCCTGGATGGACTGAATCAAATGGCGATGGCGAACCAGTCGTTTCCAGTTGTCGAATTTTTTCGTAGTCGGGTCATATGCTTCTTCAACACGGGTACGGTCGACGACAAAAAACCACGATAATCGACATCGTGAACCGTTTTGC
>NZ_CALFPF010000685.1 GCF_937919775.1 uncultured Gimesia sp. | reverse complement strand
ATACATTAGAATTATCAGTTTCCATACTGTCAACGCATCCAAGCTGATCGAATCAGGAATGACAAATATGAGAAACCGGCTTATTCTGGTGGACCTGAATCAAAATCGTTGAAAATAAATCGTGTGGGGTTGTTTTGTGCAGTGTTATCCAAGGTTTTAAATACGAATTAGTTTGTAAGTTCCTTTGGATGTTGATCTTAGTGAAGTTGCTGGTAGGATGGTTTGAACGTGTTTTTTATTCGTGTGTATATTTCTTCCGCAGATCAATACGTTATTATAAGGTTGAGCGTTGGGTGTTTAAAAGTTTTTTTTCAAAATAATTCTACATGAAGATCTTCTGAATTGAAACTATTCAAAGGCCGAACGACGAATTCCTGATACCGCATCGAAATGATAATTCCCCCTTCAACAAGTGATTGAACTTCAGCGCAGAGGAGTGAAATGTGAGTGCATTCAGAAAGTGGATACCGTTACTGATTGTGATTCTGTGCGTCATGAATTCACACACGACTGTGAAAGCTGATGCAAAAGCCAGTCATCCCAATATTGTCATGATTATCTCGGATGATCAGGCCTGGAACGACTATCGGTTTATGGGACATGACGTCATTCAGACACCTCAGTTGGATAAGCTGGCGGCAGAAAGTGCCGTTTTTAAAAGAGGCTACGTGCCGACCAGTTTGTGCCGTCCCAGTTTGATGACGATGGTGACCGGATTATATCCTTACCAGCATAAAATTACCGGGAACGATCCCCCCAGGGGAATGGATCGGCAAGAGTTGTTGAAGCATGTTCAGAGCGTCGATTGTTTGCCGGCGATGCTGGGTAAGCTGGGTTATAAAAGTTTTCAATCTGGAAAATGGTGGGAAGGTAATCCTGCACTGGCCGGTTTTACGTCTGCGATGACTCACGGCGATCCAAAGCGGGGCGGCAGACACGGAGACCTGGGGCTGAAAGTTGGTCGTGAAGGGATGGCCCCCGTGTTTCAGTTTCTGGATGAGTGCGGGCAGGATCCCTTTTTCTTGTGGTATGCGCCCTTTTTACCGCATACACCCCATAATCCGCCCCAGCGTCTGCTGGATAAATACTTGAGTGACGACTTGCCTGTTGAATTGTCCTATTATTACGCGATGTGTGAATGGTTCGATGAAACCTGCGGACAGCTATTGAATTACCTGGATCAAAAGGGGCTTTCCGAAAATACAATTGTGGTTTATGTGACCGATAACGGCTGGATTCAATATGTTCCTGAAACAGAGCAGGAACGAAAGAAAACGAAGCTCAAATTTCGTTATGCTCCGAAATCAAAAAGAAGTCCGTATGACGGGGGAATTCGCACCCCCATCATGTTTCGCTGGCCGGGTAAAATTAAACCGGCAGAATATGACACGCTGGTCAGCAGCATCGACATCGTGCCGACCCTGTTGAACGCGGTTGGACTCAAACCGACCAAAGCCATGCAGGGCGTTAATTTGCTGAAGGTCATGGAAGATGGAGGCAAAATTGAGCGGAAGGCTATTTTCGGTGACATTTACGAGCATGATATGATCGATATCAATGACCCTGCCTCAAGTTTGAAATACCGCTGGTGTATTGAAGGCAAATGGAAGTTGATCATTCCCGGTCCCCGACTCGAAGGTGAGAAGGCAGAGTTGTATGATCTGGCTCAAGATCCTTTCGAGAGAAAAAACCGGATTGCCGAGTTTCCCGAGCGGGCAGATCAGTTGCGGAAACTGACTGATGCGTGGTGGGACGGTACTTCAAAATAAACCGATTTGAATCGAAAGCAGACAAGAGCAGGTCCGGAGTTCCGACCTGCTCTTGTCGTTGAGACCACTTTCGAAGAACAGACAAGTTGCGATCAATGGCGATGACCACGATCGAAGTGGCCTGTCTGATGAAAGTCGTAATGTCCCGGCTGATAGTGGAAATGATTTCCATGTCGGCGAAATTCCGGGGGATGGTAATCATAGTGGCTCGTGTCGTGCCAGTATGCGTGCCGTCTTCCATAGTAGTAGGGGGTCTGGTTGAAATTCTGGTAACCATAAGCCCCGCCATACCCGCCGTAACCAGTTCCGAAATTCACGTTGAATTTGACTCCCGCTTCGGCAGTGGACGTATTTCCCACGAACGCCAGTCCTGCCAAAGCTACGCAAACGATCAATAACTTTTTCATCTTTCCGTTCCTTAAAAGAAATTACCCGATAGACTGAATTTCTCAACCGCTCTGGAATTGTTAAAAAGCACCGATTGTGCCAATTAAGCGGGATATGATGTAAGTTGTTTTGGTAATAGAGATTAGGGGCTTTATCGCTTCGAGGGCTTCGCCAGATTCTGTGATCACTTTGATAAAAGTGACATCAGAACGACGATGGAAATGGGCCTCGGATCGGCAGAATTCTGCAGAATCGGGCCTTTGCAGTCGGCGACAGAGAGTCTGAAACGTTAGCCGTTCGTGCGGATGGTCATCGCTTTAATCGGCGCTAACAGGCGGCTGAATTCGCGAACACGGTCGATCGTCGAGGTGATTTCTTCCTGCAGTTTTTCCGTGTGGGAACCATATCCCAGTCGGCGGGCGAGGAATTCAAATTCTTCCTGATCTTGTGGAGGCACCGTCAAATCTTTGGCATTGCCTCTGACCATTCGCAGCGCGTCAATCAGTCTTCTGAGGAAGATGTAGGCGTTGCGAAGATTCTGGAAATCGTCGGGGCTGATCAATCCCAGTTCCTTTAAGGCGCAAATCCCTTCCAGAGTATTGGTGGTACGCAGCATGGGATTGCGATGCCCATAAGTAATCTGCAGCCCCTGTATCAGATATTCGCAATCGACCAGGCCCCCGTCGCCG
>NZ_CALFPF010000684.1 GCF_937919775.1 uncultured Gimesia sp. | reverse complement strand
AATTCAAAGCCGGGGGGCTCAAGAATGAAATTGAAAAACAGAGAGTGGCGATCAACCATTGATGGTTTAAGAAACAGTGAGAGAATCTGCCGGCGCAAATATGTGTTGGCAGTGTTACGGGAGGCGATTCCCCTGGGATGCCTCGTATTGTTTTGTTCTTCGGTAGTTCAGGCACAAGTTCCAGCAGTGCCGCGGGCCGCGCAAGCAAATCCGACCACAACAATCCGAGCATCTCAGGGCACTTCCGATGTTGAAGATCAGCCAGAAAAACAGTCTCCGGAAAAGCGACCCAGGTCTGTTGAAAGACTGGCTTCCCGAATGGATGAATTTGGATTTTCCTCAGAGCCGCTTCAGCTCACTTCCACACTGGCAAATACCTTTGGTCAGGGCGATTTATATACAGATTCGCCGAGGCCACCACTGATCAGGGATTATTCGCTGATCTATGTACCGGCACCAGAGCCGATTGTTGTGAAGATGCACGACATCATTTCGATTCTGGTGGATGAGAAATCCAGTGTCACCGTTGATTCCCGTTTCAATCGGAATCGAAATGAGACATTAAAAGCCGAGTTGAAGGAATTTATGAGAATTGATGAAAAGGGAAACCTGGCGCCTGCCGCTTTGAACAGCCCCAAAATTGATGCCCAGCTTCAAGGACGGTTGCAAAGCACAGGTCAGTTGGCGGACCGCGAAGGAATTCAATACCGGATTGCCGCGATAGTGGTTGATATTCGCCCCAACGGTAACCTGATTCTGGAAGCCCGGAAAAGCATTCGGTCGAACCACGATGTGTGGGAATATCGTTTGACAGGGGAAATTCGCAGTAAAGATGTGAATCGTGATAATACTGCATTAAGCGAGAATATTGCCAATCTGGATATTGTCAAACATCAGAGAGGCAAAGTGTATCAGAGCACGAAAAGACCCTGGGGAGTTGTCTTGTACGATTGGTTCTTCCCCTTTTAAATCCATGTCCTTTTGTTGATCTGCTGTGAGAGATAATTATGAGATCCCGGTCCTTTAAATCTGTATTACTGCTGCTGATTTCGCTTGTCGTTCTGCAGTGTTCTGCCGCAGAACTCTGGGCACGTACACGCATCGAAAATATTTGCAGCGTTTATGGAATGAAAGAAATCAAGCTGACAGGGATGGGCCTGATTGTTGGTTTGGACGGCACGGGCGATGGAGGCAAAAATCTGCCTACGATCCGCAGTCTGGCAGCAGCCCTCAGGCATTTGAACAATCCGGTGGTTGATTTAAAGGATTTGTCCGCTGCCAATAATGTGGCGCTGGTGATGATCGAAGCTACGATCCCGGCCAGCGGCATTCGCAAAGGACAAAAACTGGATTGTTTTGTCAGTTCCATGCTGGGAGCCAAAAGTCTGCGTGGCGGACGATTGCTGATCGCGCCGGTGTCAACAACTGAAATCGGAAATGAAATTTTAGCGGGCCTCAGCTCAGGGCCCGTCATTCTGGAAGATGAAACTTCACTGGCCACCGGCAAAATTATCAATGGTCTCGTCATGGAGCGGAACTTCGAACTTTCGTTCATTGACCGGAAAACGCGATCGATCACTCTGCTGGTCGATAAACAGCACACCGGTTTTCACACAGCCAGTGAAGTGGCACGTGTGATTAATTCGGAATTCAGTTTTGAAGCCGGCAATCAGCAATTAGCCATTGCTCAGGGACCGGGCAGAGTTTTTATCCGAATTCCCAAACAATATACGGAATCGCCGGTTGAGTTTGTGGCTGCCGTGATGGAAGTGGGCATTGATCGTCCACATCAACAGGCGCGGGTTGTCGTCAATCCGAAGTCGCAAACGGTTATTGTCACCGGAGAAGTCGAAATCAGTCCGGTGGTGATTTCACATAAGAATCTGACAGTCGGTGTTGGAAATGCTGAGGTGGGATTACCGGGAGGTTTTGTGCCGATTACCGGGCAGCAGGGACAACAGAGTACACAACGTCTGCAGCAGTTAGTTGAGGCGTTGAATCAACTGAGAGTTCCCACAGAGGATGTGATCAGTATCATTCGCGAATTGCATCGCTCGGGTAAACTGCATGCCGAGTATGACGAACATTGATCGTCGTTGCCGACAGGCCGTTTTGATTATTATCGTTTCGCAATCTTAAAATTTTTTTCAGGAATAACCAGCCATGACCCCCTTGTCTGGAATTCAACCTTCAATCAGTCAGACTTCACTTTCGTCAGCAGTGACACAGGCACCATCACAGTTAAATCAGGCGCAGAAATCTTCGCCTGAGCTGAAACAGGCATTTCAGGATTTTGTGGGTGGTACTTTTTACAAGCAGATGTTTAAAGCATTGAGGTCAGGCCAAAATAAGCCCGCTTATTTTCATGGCGGCCAGGCTGAAGAGATGTTTCAGTCTCATTTGGACCAGCAGATCTCTGAAGATCTGGCCAAAAACCAGGGCAGCGCCTTTTCTGATACGCTCTTTTCCGCATTTTCACGGCAAATGAATGCGCAGTCAGTTGAATCTCTGGAACTCGCTTCCGGTGTAACGTCTTAATCAATCAGCGATTACAGATCGGAAAAAGATTCTGATTAAAACAAACGCGAGAGCTGGTTCAAATATGCCGATTATAACGATAGGCGATTTTCTCCACTCGTAAGGGTGGATTTTGTAAACAAGGGAGAAAGGGGGCTCCCATGCATGCAGCACCGAGCGCGTCTGCGCAAACCACTCAACCACAATTGCTGGGGAAACTGATTGGGATTCTGAATGATCTGGAACCCATTCAAAAGCAATTACTCAATCTCTATCAGGAAAAAGCCAAGGCACTCAAGCAGGTCGATGTGGCCTTGATTGAACAGT
>NZ_CALFPF010000683.1 GCF_937919775.1 uncultured Gimesia sp. | reverse complement strand
AATTGCATCAAGAGGAATTTATTGTTTTTTGTCTGAATTTCCGTGAGTGTTCAAAAAAATGCTGAGACAGCTAAGTCCATGAAGAAACTAAGGATAGAGTGTTATCGTAGTCATCCGGTTGCCGCCAGTTTGTGATGCTGGTTTTTATTGAGGTGTGCTCGCCGCTTTCTCCTTTGGGACAGAATTTGTTGCTTCTTGGGGGCCAAGCAGTGATCCATGTTTTTCGATATGGGAGAACCATCTTCTGGCAGTGGCCCGTCTCTGGGTTGGCGTCGCGATCGCAGAGTAGTCGACAGGTCTGCCAGTCAATTGGTTAATGTAATTGAAGGCCAGCTCTCGTACGGCAACATTGCTATGCTCAAGCCATTCAACAAGTCTGCCTGAAATGAACCGATCCTGTGCATCTTCTTTCTGGAATCCCCAGAGCAGTCGTTCCATAATTTCGGCCATCTCGGGTGAAAACTGTTCCTGCAGCGATTCCGTAAGCAGTTTTCCATTTTCAGGATCGCGTGGCAGCCAGTTACGGATGCCGTTGATGGCTGCAATACGAGACTCATGGTGGTCAACTTCATCCAGGACTTTCACCAGTTCCTGGTATTGGTTGGTTAACGCCAGGGACTTGGTCGCCAAATCGGAAATGTTCGGTTTCAAATCTTTGGTGATTGCAGGCATGGTGAGCGAAACCAGTTGATCGTCTTTCAGCTCTTTAACAAAAGCGGCAATGGATCGACGGGAAGTATACGAGTTGTCTTTATAGTCCGGTTCAACCCAACGGGGAACACGTAAGGGTTTTGGCTGGTTGGAAGGGTCGATGATACCGGCAGACCGATCTTTGGCTGAAAGTGACATCCAGTGCCCCGCATCAATCGTGGCTACTTTGCCTTTGCCGTCAGAGAAACGGATCATGCCTGAGTAGGCATATAAAGCTCCTGTGTAACCGTTGTCGCCAAGTGCTTCCCCTGGTTTTGTTGGTTGAATCGGGTTGATTTCAATTCCGCAAACACTGTCCCTGGTGACAAGTTCAATCCTCCAGAGTTCATTATTGACTTTGATGGACAGGATCGGTCCTGCGGCATTTTTCGCATCATTCAGGCCACGAGACGCTTCAATGCGTAGGCGGCCTTCCTGAATCTGAAAACCCATTTCGGCGGCGTCACTCTTGCCCATGTAAGTGGCCTCAGTGCCTGGCAGCAGTACGACTTTACAGAGTGCTTCGGGAATATTGATGCGTGCCGTGAATGGTTCCGGCGATGCGACAGGCGTACCTGCTTGGATCGGGCTGACTTTTGACCGGATGACCCAGTCATTTTTACCTGCTAATTCACGTTTGGTGTCGGCTCGTGTCAGAAAGAAACCGTCTTCCGACTCAATTTGCGCGGCCGGTGCCTGTGCTGCTACGTCAGCCAGCTCGATTTTCGGTGGCGGTGGTGGATTCGTTTTGTTGTTGGCGTTGTTCATCGCGACGGTTTTATCATCAGGTGCCGATGCTGTGGGCGGAGTACCAACCGGCTGTTGTGGCGGTGTCGTGTTTTGTGAAGCGACTGGCGTGGCAGGAAGTGATTCCGCTACCGGAGGCTTTGCAGGGACGGCGTTTGTGGTTGCTCCGTTTTCCGTATCAGCAGGAGGGGGGGCATCGAATGCCGGTGGTTTACTGTTCATGGCGAGGGCCGTGTCACTGTCAGCGACAGTCGTATTCGTGGCTTTCGTTGATGTCTGGTTTTCAGCGGCAGCTGGCTGAGACGACGGTGCGATTGCAGGTTGTTTTATGTCCGGGGCAGGGACTGCCTGTGCGGTGGACCCGGGCACGGGGAGATCAACTTCCTTGTTTTCAGGCAGATTACCAGCCAGTTGAGTTGAGCTGACGCGGCTTGAAAAGAGTTCCGGGAAAAATGTGGGATCTCCAAAGAACAGACCGGCCCAGACGACGCCCGCTGACAGGACGAGGAAGTAGGGGGTGAAGCGTTTCCACATCGGTTTGGTTCTGAGGTAATCGGGGATGCGCGAAGAAAATGGTTCCGGCTCTTCCGCAGGAGCAGTCTGCTGGCTGAGCGGGGCACTGTTTCTTAAAGGCGCCGGTGCGCTCTGTTGCATTGATTCCAGCGTGGAATCAAACGGGGCTGCTTCCGTTGTGGTGCTGGCCCCCACAGTATTCAACTCATGGTTGCCGGATATGGGCCCTAATGCGTAAAT
>NZ_CALFPF010000682.1 GCF_937919775.1 uncultured Gimesia sp. | reverse complement strand
TGTGTATTTTGGTTTTTTATCTGCTGAGTATGTAATTGTTGAGCAGAGCGTGTATTGACTACCGCAATGAATTTTCCATCAGGTGCTACTGAGGAATATGTTTTTGAGTCAAATAGAGATTTCGGTTCAAATGTGCCACTACGGTCACCATGACACCATTCTCCTCTTTCATTGATTGCAAATACATCATTGTCAATAATGGTGGCATCTCTCATTATGCCACGGATAGGTAGCCTTGACTCCGTTGCATGACCATCTTTGTCAAATACGGAATAATATCCTGATTCATGTAAGACCACAGGGGTCCCTTCGGACGAGAACATTAACCGTGCGACAAAAGGTCTTTGAATTGTAGATGTCCATAGTACTTGTTGACTTTGGATATCACAGAATGACACTTGATGCTTGGATGGAATCGGAGTAGGAATGAAGAAGTTAGTGTTGTGAAATACTAGTAGCTGATCTCCTGATGGGGATATCGCGACTTGAAACACATAGAATGGCCAACGAGAACGATTAACGAAATAAAGTAAAAGCATCAGGGCAGACAAGACTGACACAGAGATCAAAATCCAAAATCTCTTATTTGATGCTTGTGGTTTCTCTCTAGAAATTAATTTTGTTAATCGAAACATGAAGGTTTCCTTAAAATATCAGACAGAAGAAATGTCAGGAACCTTTTGTTCATTTTTGATTAAACTTGATTGAAAAGAGATCGGCGTCTTCCATAGCAAAGTGGATTCGAACTGGTTTTTCTTGCAGGCTGCTGACATCGGAGCCGTTGTTCCACTTCACGATTCGTGAGATATGATCGCCAAAAATGGGCTCGTTCTCTTCGAGTGTAAAACCTGGAATTGGTTTGCCATTGGCGTCTTGAAGTTCGACCCGTATTTGGCCGGCGGCACTGGTGGAATAATTGATCTCCAGTTCGTTCCCTGTAAATTTCAACGGTTTCGTGGTCAGTGTGCCTCCTGCAAGTAACGCATTCACAGAGGCAATTCCATCCAGGCGTATCGCATATCTGCGACCGCCGGTCAGGAAAAAGGACATCTCAGCAGGTCCCGTCTGGTGGATGCCGATGGCTGCGTAATTGGCACGGTTTGCCCAGCCACTTTCCCCGATTCCGGGTCTGATAAATGACTGCGTGAATTCACGGTCAAACGGGGCATCGCCGCGGGCGCTCATAAACAGAATGTCGGTGGCCGCACCCCGTTTGGCCATGAAGCGTGTGGGCGTTGCAAAATAGATGTGCGGTGCGCGGAAGTAAGGTTGAGTGCAAGGGGTATAAAGATGCTCGTTTGGTAAATTGGCTTTCATTTCGACGAATGGCGTCCAGTTGATAAAATCTTGGGAAGTGGTGCGTGCGATGCCACGATAACCATTGATGAATCGACGAAAGTAACAGACATAAGCCTGCTCGCTTTCAGACCAGAACGCATAATTCTGTGAGTCAAAATACTTCCCCCATTCTTCAGGTATCACAGGTTCGTCCTGGAGTTTCTTCCAGTGGATCCCGTTGGGCGAGACAAATGCTTTGAGGCCGCCGGGACCGCGCCTTTTTTTGACGTCCAGATGTTGATTGGGCTGGTACGCCAGGCCTCCTAACGCTTTATATTTTTCGGTCGCCGGTATGCCAGGTTTTGTGTCAATAAAGGGAGTGAAGTTATGCGTGACCAGAAATTCGTGCATGAGGACCACATTCCCTGCGGGGAAAGTGGGATGATCAGGATAAATTCCCAGCTTTGGTTGTGACCAGTGGATGGCGTCTTGGCTTTCGGCGTAGAGGGTGACTTCGCCAGCATGGTACTGTTCCCACCCTTTTTTCCAGTGATTTCCCGGTATCGTGTCACCACGGTAGTAGAATTGAAACTTGTCACCAGCGTGAAGGACGGTTGCATAATGGCCGTGTGGACGCGCTGGCGAGACGGGCGGCATGAGTTGGGGAGTGTGAAGTTTCAGAGCCACGTTTTTCAATTCACCGATAAGATACCGGTCAACGAACAATTCTCGCCTCGAACCGATGTCGACGACCTCTGGTTGATCATCTGCTTGTGAATGGCAGACTGAGACAAGCGAACTCATCAACGCCAGATTGAAAACGCACAGGAATTTCAATGTGCTGTAAAACTTCAAAACGGTTTGATGGGGCATGGTCAATCTCTTTCAATGATCATTTGCGACAGGACTGGTCAGTAAAAGGGGGGAGGACTTTTCTGTCCCTTTTATTTTCTCTTTGCAGATAGAGAGGTGGCATGGGAAGTCTGCTTTTACTTCTGTTGCAGCTGTTCAATTTGTTCGTGGGCTTCGCTCTTGTGTCGTTCTGCGGCCGATGGATCGTCGACGATCTGCTGAAATGTTTGCAGCGCTTCCTCTTTTTTATTCGCGGCGGCCAGGGTGTTGCCTTTTGTGAGTAAGAGTGTGTGACGCCATGTACCTTTGAGGTTTTCAATCTGCGCCTGCTGTAACGCCGCCAGTGCTGCGTCGAACTTTCCTTGCCGCGTCAGAATGCGTGCTGCGCCCTGGACTGACTGGAACTGCTCAGCAGCACCAATGCGTCCGGCCGACTCAAAGTTCTGTCGATAGGCGGCCAATGCTGCCTCGTCAGCTTTTAAATTCAGTTCACGGTTTGTTCCCGTTGTAAACAGAATACTCGTGCGCAAACGACTGTCGGACGTGAATTCCAGGGCGGTGTTCAGATCTGCTTCTGCCTTCTCACCTGCTTTCAAATTGACATAAGCTCGCGCGCGTGCAAATGCGCCCGCCCCTCGCTGCCAGAACGGCCACTGCTGGAAATTCTCTCCGCCGAACTGTTTGATGAGTTCTTCGAATTCGCGCTGGGCAAGTAGATTCTCCATCTGAACCGTTTTCGCTACAGATTCCAGGGGGATCTGAGCTGTGATGCCCGCAGCCTGTTCGTAGTCCTTCAGGTTTCGCGCACAGTCCGCGGCTTGCTGCAGCGCTTCGGATTTCTGGAGATCGGTGAGCTTCAGGTCCGTTGCCAGTGCGAGATATGCGGCGAGGGCC
>NZ_CALFPF010000681.1 GCF_937919775.1 uncultured Gimesia sp. | reverse complement strand
CAGAGCAGGAATCAGAATGATTTCTCCACCCCCGAAGAATATGAAACTGATGATTCCCTTTTGCCGCACAGTGGATGAAGGGAAAAAAGTGCTGGAAGAAATGGCAAAACATGGATTGCGGCGCGGGGAAGATGGCCTTGAGATATACATAATGTGCGAAATACCCAGTAACGTGATCCAGGCAGACGCATTTGCCGAAATCTTTGATGGTTTTTCGATTGGTTCGAATGACCTGACTCAATTAACGCTGGGAGTCGATCGCGATTCCGAAATTGTGGCGCATATCTTCGATGAACGCGATCCTGCCGTCATGGATTCACTGGCTGCGGCGATCAGAAAGGTCAAAGCAGCGGGAAGAAAAATTGGTATCTGTGGCCAGGCTCCCAGTGATTATCCCGAAATTGCTGAGTTTCTCGTAAAACAGGGGATTGACAGTATTTCACTCAATCCCGACGCCGTGCTTAAGACGGTGACGCGCATTGCGGAAGTCGAAGCAGAGTTGGAGGCCAGAGATTCGATTTCTGAAATGAAAAGTGATTTGACAATTTGAATATTGATTTTAACACAGATAGGAAAAGGAGTTGGCTATGAATAAGAAAAAGAATTCTCACGAACATTTACAGTATTTGCTTGATGAGCACGAAGAAATCCTGTCACACATTAAAGAGCTCCATGACTGGTGGACGGAGCTTGACGAGCGCGGATTACCTAAATTCGGGGAGATGGGAACACGTGTGGAAGGGTTTCGTGATCTGTTAGCGAAACACTTTGAGAACGAAAAAGAGGAGGGTTATTTTAAACCGGTTTTAGATGAGTCTTCTGGTTTCTGCATCATGGTGCCAGATTTTAAAACGAAACATACAACCATTTTGTGTCGGATTGATGATTTCGCTTCGCGCTTAAAACAATCGAAACATCCCTTCAAGAACTGGAGCGAAGCTTCTCTTGAATTTAAAGCCTTATTATCTGATCTGCGTGAGCATGAAGATCAGGAAATCAAAATGGTTCAGGATGCTTTCAACAGGTCGGTCTCAAAATAGCCGGAAATTCAAAAGCCAATCTCTCTTAAGCAGTTCAGGGCAGATTTCCAGTTGAGTTTTCGAGAGCCCGGTTCGCGTGAGATCTTGATTCTGGTTCACGGTAGTGCGATTTGCCGCACCGAATAACCCACCCGCTAAGTCTCGGATGATCCCGATGCACCCGTTTTGAGGACTGTGATCAAAACCGATGCGTCCTGCAGCAGATTTCAAATGAGCGACCTCATCGAGAATGCCTGGTTTCGCAGCACCTGCGGACGGGTTTACTGTGTACAAGTCTGTGTACCCGTGTCAAACTCTAACTGAGCTGTTCGTTAATTATGCCAGTCACTCAGTGTTTGTGGTGGGAGTTATCTTCCGTGAACTTAGGTCGAATTATTTATTTGAGAATGCTTGTTCTCGTTATTGTTTTTCTGTTATACGTCATACCTGGCGCAGCCGGGCAGCTACAGCGTCCCAATGTGTTATTCATCGCCATTGACGATCTCAGGACGGAATTGGGATGTTATGGTTTACCTTATGTGCAGAGTCCGTCTCTGGATCGACTGGCATCGCAGGGAGTATTGTTTACGAACCACTTTGTGCAAGTGCCGACGTGCGGCGCTTCGCGTTATGCCTTGCTGACCGGACGCAGTCCGCGAAATTCAGGAGTCACCCGCAGTAATCAGGCATTCTATCGCGGAAATGCGGCGCTCTCTGCCACACAGACAGACGGAGCCCAGACACTTCCGGAACTGTTTCGTCGCAGTGGTTATCATACGACCTGTATTGGAAAAATCTCGCATACAGCCGATGGCAGGGTGTTTGAATATAATGGGAGCGGAGATGGTCGTGATGAACTACCGCATGCCTGGGATGAACTTGCAACTCCCTTTGGTTCCTGGGTACGGGGCTGGGGTATCTTTTTTGCTTATGCGAACGGACGGAGTCGCGAGGATGGGACTGGTATTCGCGATCTGATGGAATTCAAGGCTGAAAAAGACGAAGACCTGCCCGATGGTTTACTGGCACAACAGGCGATTCAGAAATTAGGTGAACTCAAACAGCAGAAGCAGCCTTTTTTCCTGGGACTCGGTTTTATCAAACCTCATCTCCCGTTCGTGGCACCTGCACAGGATTGGGAAGCGATGTCCCGCGTTGCGATTCCCCCGCCTCCCCATCCGGAGAAAAAGAAATCTTCGTACTGGCATAAGAGTGGTGAATTTTACAGTTACGATATGGGATTTGAAAAAACGCGTCCCTTAGCGGAAGCGGCTCAAATCAAGTCGCGGCGGGCTTATCTGGCTTGTGTGCGGTATGTCGATCGACAGGTGGGCAAAGTGCTGTCCGCGCTGGATGAATTGGGATTGAGGGAGAATACGATCGTTGTCGTCTGGGGAGATCATGGCTGGTTTCTGGGAGATACAGCAATCTGGGCTAAGCATGCCCCCTTTGAGCGTGCCTTAAAGAGTACTCTCATTATTCGAGCGCCAGGCGTTTCGCAGGCAGGGTTAAAATCCTCTGCGCTAGTGGAGAGCGTTGATCTTTATCCAACACTCGTCGAGTTGTGTCAGCCGGAATTTCAAAAGACGCAGTACCCTTTGGATGGAATCAGTCTCAAGTCGATCCTGAATGGCAACAAAACAGAAGTTCGTGAAGCAGCGTTGAGTTATTGGAATTCCGCTGTCAGTGTTCGTACAAAAACACATCGCCTGATTGCCACCACAGGCGAAGAACAGCCGACAAAACTGGAACTATATGATATTACAAAAACGCCTGACCCGGTGAAGAATCTTGCTGACACACAGCCGGAACTCGTACAGGAGTTATTAGAGTTTCTTCCAGCGCGGAAGTAAAATATTTATCGGGATCGCTGGATATCAGCGACTCACATCAAATGAGTCTTCATCCATGTGAGATACTCCGCGGAGTAGTCGTTGAGGTTTTCCAAACTGCCACCACCCCGGACGGGTGAGCACATTTCATAAGTGGCGGTGCCGTTAAAGCCGCCTTCTTTTAAGCCGTGGAAAAAAGCAGAATAATCGATGAAACCGGTGCCGAATTTGACTGCACGAACCATATCAGGCTGCAGCCTCTGGTAATTGATCAATTCTGGCTGGTAGGCAAATCGCGGCATTTTGATATAGTCGGCATTGGTGGTGATGGCGGTGTAAGGAGCCATTTTTCTCGCTGCCTCAAACAGGTTTTCCTCACGCAAAGCAGGGGACCAGGCGTCAAAGCCGAGTTTACAGTTCGGCCGGTCAATATCGTGCAGCAGTTCCAGGAGGGAGTCAGAGTGCACGCCGACATCGTGATGATTTTGCACTGCGATCGTGACATCACAAGCGGCAGCGCGGTCGCAACATTCCCGTAGCGCAGAAACGACCTGAGTCCAGAGTGCCTGCGGCGTATGTCGGGCTGAGTCATAAGCGGTAAAAATCCGAACAGTCGATGCGCCCAGTTGTCGTGCCAATTTCGCCAGTTGTTCGACGTATTGGATTTGCATTTCCAGAAAAGGAACTTCGGCCGCACCAGTTCCGGAAAAATCGGTATACCCGCCAATAATCGAACATTTGATCTGATGTTCTTTGAGGGAACTTTGAATCGATTCGATTTGTTCAGAGGTAATATCCAGGGGCGACAGATGGGGGCGCTTACCCATTAACATGACGGAATCATAACCTGACTGAGCCGCTTGCGCGATGAAGTCGGTCACATTCAATGTGTGTTGACCCCAGAAGCCGGCATAGCTTACGGAAAAGAGGCACAGTTTCATGTTCTGATTCCTGTAGAGAATGTGAGAGCCTTAATGGTTGAAATATCGACTATCCTAATTCTTTTCCAACTGCTGCTGCCACTCTGCGGCAGGTTTCCATGGTTTCAGCAAATGCCTGTGGTGTCAGAGACTGGGCGCCATCACTCATGGCATGAGAGGGGTCGGGATGAACTTCGAGAATGAGTCCATCACAGCCGGCAGCAATCGCTGCAGCACTCATTGGCGGAACCAGGCTGGCAATACCTGTACCGTGACTCGGGTCAATGACAACCGGTAAATGAGTCCGCTCATGTAAGTAGGGGACAGTGGCCAGAGGAAGCGTGAAACGGGTGTGCGTTTCGAAGGTGCGAATCCCTCGTTCACAGAGTATAACCTGCTGGTTTCCCTGGTCGAGAATGTATTCAGCTGCGAGCAGGAATTCTTCGATGGATGCGGAAGGGCCTCGTTTGAGCAAAACTGGGAGACGAGTTTCACCCACCGCTTGCAGGAGATGGTAGTTTTGCATATTGCGGGCACCGATCTGCAGGATATCGGCATATTGACAAAGCAGATCAACATGTTCGGGCGTCATGACTTCGGTGACGACGGCAAGATCTGTTTCTTCACGAGCCAAAGCCAACAGTTTCAGACCGTCCTCTTTCATTCCCTGGAAAGAGTAAGGGCTTGTGCGTGGTTTGAACGCACCGCCACGCAGTCCGGTGGCACCTGCCGCTTTCACCTGATGGGCGATTTGAAGAATTTGTTCTTCGCTTTCCACGGAACAAGGGCCCGCAATCACTCCCACATGAGAACCGCCGATCTTCAGATTTCGAGTCGTAATCACGGTCGGTTCCGGTTTTGTTTCTTTGCTGGCTACTTTGTAAGCGGCTAGAATCGGGACTACTTTTTCGACTTCGGCACACGATTCAAGCGCTGCCTGATGCCCGTCTCGTTTCACACCGGCTGCCGCGATCACAGTGCGTTCTGCACCCACAATCACGTGGGCTTTCAAACCCATTTCTTCGACACGCTTGACCATAGCCTGCACCATCGCTTCGGTGGCATTCGGTTTCAATACTACTATCATGACGTTGACTCATTTCTATTTCAGTCTCAGGGAATAAAAAAAGCCCTGTAACCAGTCAGGTTACAGGGCCAATCGAATCTCAGGATCTGTTCATTTGCTGTGAACGGTGTATTTTCGATCGGTCAGGTAACCTGTGCCGGTAAACCAATAGCCCAAAAAGTGCCAGGCTGAATCAAAAGACAGCCGCACATAATTAAAGCTAAAAGTACCAAACCGATGTGTCACGGAGAAACTCCAAATCGAAAAAAATACTAATTCAGCAAAATTTCCTGCTAAATAGTTTCAACAGAGATAATACTCCTGCCGGTTCGCTGAAGTCAACCGATATTCCGAAAAGATTCTTTCAACAGTTTTTCACCGTCAGGATGAGTTTTCGTCTGATTTGCGTTTTCTCAGTTTGGAATAACTGATTGATTGACTATTGGGGAGATTGAAAGCAGAAACAGCATTCTTTTTGACGGATTGATTCTGAAACGGATTATTTTGCGATTTGGTTTCAAACAGGGAACGATTCATCAGTGTGTTGAAAATTTCTGGTAATCGATCCGGAGATGTCTCCGGGTGTGATCCACTCCGTTCGATTCGAATTCGTTGGAGAGATTTCAGCGTGGCAGACTGGTTGAAGCATTCGGGAGGATAACAGGCCATAATGGCGCCGAGCATCATTTCCCAGTTATCCCCAATTTTACTGGTAAGTCCGGAAGGAAAGGAGATTCTTAATCCGGCGGTAATCAGGTCCCAGGTTTTTACGGGGTGCGGAGTATTGAGGTTGGATGACTGGTCTTCACCAAAATCTCTGGAGCGGGCCGGATCGTGAGCGAACTCTTCAAGTCCGAATCTTAAAACAAATTGACCCAGAAACAGATCAGTCCAGCGTTCAATCGACCGTCTGATTCGGTTGATCCGTTTTACGGATTCCAGGCTCAAGTGTTTTTCTGACACGAGTATCACCAATGCCAGCCGCTTTACATCCAGAAAAGATAACAACAGGCTACGCGCAATTGGTTCAGCCTGACATTGGTTCCGTCTCTTATCAGCAGCTGTCAGAACGGCTGAGACGACTCGAATCAGCATTTCTTCAGCGAAGAAGTCCTTGAAAATTAACTCTAATTCTATTTCAGAGAATTCCGGTTTAAGATCCTCAGTAGTCAAGGGTTCAAAAGCTTTTCGCCTCTGTTTCAGATGTTCCTGACCATGAAACCAGAAGTCATAGAGTGCGTTGGCAGGGAAAGGATTTGTCCCTTCCACCAGCGAAAGACTCTGAGATGCAATCAGTGCCGCAGCTTCTGCAGTGAGTTGTGAGTTCAAGATGTTACCGTTCTGCCCAGAGTTTGAAAAAACGGAGGGCTTGAAACCACGCACTATTCCGAAGCCCTCTTGAACTCAATTAAAGCAAAACAAGTACCAGCGAATTCTCGAATTAACTCTTTTTTGTTAAATACAATGCATGCAGTGGTTTACGGTTAAACCTTATCGGTTGCAACGATGAGGTTTGATGTCTTAAGCAATCAGTGTGTTGATAAAAATCAACGTGTGTTAATTATTGAGGAGCGGTTTTAGCGACTTCCTGCGGAGTGAGCTTTCGTACTTTGATATCTTTCAAAGCAGCGGTTGTAGCAAAAGAAGTGATTCCAAACGGCCTGGAAAGTTCGACCTCATGACGAATCGAAATCTTGCGGTCTTTCAGATTTTGATCGACGATTTGTTTTCCGTCCAACCAGACCTGTATTTTATGGTCGGTGACCTGCAGGCGGATTTTATACCATTGGTTCTTTTTGAATGTCTGAAACGTGGTGGTACTGTTCTGAGAGGCATCGTCTCCGTCGATACTGGAAATCCCACACAAACTGCCGCCCCAACCACCTAAAATAAAGGAACAAGGATCTTTTTTGACTGGAAAGGTCAGTCCGCAAAAGAAGTCTGTTCCATCGACGCGTTTGGCTTCTAATTCCACTTCATAATTCGTGAGAGGCATTTTTTTAGCGTCGGTCAGCGTCACGCCGGTCAGATCAACTCCCATTTCGAGAATCAGATTCCCATCCTTCACATGCACTTCACCTTCGCCACCAAATTGCGGAGTTTTCCAGCCATCCAGATTTTTACCATTGAATAAGGAAACCCATTGGGGAGAGTCCTTCTTTTTCGCTTCATCGGTGTTTTCTGTTTGTGTTGCATCCTGCTGCGCTGTTTGCCCTGTTTTTTGATCAGCAGAGGCTGATTCTGAACCAAATGCAAACAGGACCATGGCGAACAGCAGCAAGAATTTGATCCAATGATTTCCGGGACGTAAAAAATGGAGAGCAGTGATTTTATTCATGAAAGAACCTGACGTTTAATAAAAGGTTATTTGTAATGGGTTTAGTTACTTTCTTATTAGAAAAAAACCGGATTTGATCTGGAAGCGAAAAAAGTATCTTTATTTGGATTATAACGAATTCAGGGAGTAATCAAACATAGGGGGGGAATTCCCCATGAGCAATCGGAAAATGTGTTCATCCAATCCCGTTTTTGAGCTAGGTTTTCATGAATACTATCAAATTAATTTTGATTTTACATGAATGAGGAAACTGGTTGATTCGTAACTGGCCTGTATGTTAGAAAGCGCAGGAGACCGTTGTCTTATCTTATCGCATCAATTATTGAAGTTTTTACGGATAACGTTGCGCACGGGGTGTCGAGTATCAGCGTTGTGGCGATCGCATTCGTCTGCCTATTGCAGTACGCAGTTTATAGTTTGAAAATGACTGCAGTCCGTAAAGAGAATGAACAGTATCAACGCAATATTTCTGAGGTGGAAGAAGAACTGAATGATGTGCAGTCTGATCGTGCCATTACGCTCATTGAAAATCATATTCTCAGAGAATTTGTCAGCCAGTCGGAATTTGATCAGGCGATCGAATTACTGTTAAAACGATATGTTCCTTCGTTGCGAGATGGTTTTGGCCTTTATCTGAATCTGGTGGATGGCCAATTCATACTCCGGGAATCACGGGGTATCACGAAGAACTCACAAGGCATTTATGAGATTGATGACAGAGTGCTGAAGCAATTGCGGAATGAAAACATTCTCATTCTGCGAGGGGAAAAACTGCGGGAATCTAAAAT
>NZ_CALFPF010000680.1 GCF_937919775.1 uncultured Gimesia sp. | reverse complement strand
TGTGAGAGTAAACCAAAAGACAAAGAGGATGCGCTTGATGGCGAGAAAAAACTCAGCAAATTCATGCGCGAGAAACTGAGCAGTTCGCAACTCGTGCTGGAAGGGCTCATGGTCGAGGATTACGGCATGATGCAGAAGGGGGCTCGGAAGATGATCGAGATGAGCAACGCCACGGAATGGCAGGTGATCGAAGGCCCTGTTTTTGCACGTCAAAGTGAAGAGTTCCGTTCCGCCGCCCAACAGGTGATCAAGTTCTCCAAAGAGAAAAACATCGACGGTGCCTCACTCAGCTACCTGCATTTAACGATGACCTGCATTGCCTGCCATAAGAAAGTCAATAAAGTCCTGATCTCCGAACGATAACATATCGCTCACGAGTAAGTTTCAATAAAACAGGGGAATGCGAATTGATTTCGCACTCCCCTGCTCTGTTTAATCAGACCCGGAAATTACTTTTCGGTGACAGCCGTAGAAGCGGTTTTCTCAGCCGGTTTGGCAGGGACAACACGAATCACACGGCCGCTCTGGTGTTTGTCGCCGTCCATTTCCACCGTGCGAACCCGCAGCAAATGCGTGCCCGGTTCTAAACCCGCAGGCAGTTTCGCATGCCAGAGGTGCGTCGACTGCTTGGCTTTCGGCAGATCTCGATACTTCTTGTCTTTCACGCCATTCTCTGACTCAGACAGTTTTTTGAAGCTCGGATCGATACCCGGCTGAAATTCCATCGGAACCCAGGTTCCTGCTTTGCCGATCAGCATTTCGACTTTGGAGCGTTCCGAACCGTTGAACACGTTGACAATCACCTCCGTCTCGGCCAACTGGTTGGCGGGGACTTCTTCCGGAGCCATGATATTCATCTGATACTTTTCAGAACGGCCTGCCGCCCGGAAGTCCAGATTGTATTCCTTACCGTTAAAACGGATGATGGAATAACCATTCGGAGCACCGTCGGCCATCACGGTATGCGGAATGCCCCGTTCATCGGGAGAACCGGACCACCAGCTGCCGCTGACCGTCACATTGATAATATGATGATGCGGTTGCGGTCCGCGCCAGCCGTCCGCTTTGGTAATGAAACGATGCTCGTGATGATGGGTGTGCCCGGAAATGGACATACAGAACGGACGTTGTTCAATCAACCGGTACAACTCCTGTCGATCATTGACGTCAACCAGCGGGATATGCATCATCAGTACGACCAGTTGATCTGCGGGAATCTGTTTCAAATCGTTCTTGATAAACTCCATCTGTTCCTTACCAAGTCCGCCTTCGTATTTGCCCTTCTTGTTTTTTTCCGAAACAATCCATTCGATATCATCGAGGGCAATAAAATGCACGGTTCCGTAATCGAATGAGTAATACGAAGGACCAAAAGCACGTTCGAATGTTTCATCGCTCAGTTTGTCATTCGGAGCATCATAGTTGATGTCGTGGTTGCCAATGACGTTGTACCAGGGAATGCCCAGCAGCGCGATGCCGCGCGCCTGCGATTCGAACAGTGAAAGATCGTCAAATAGAATATCTCCCAGTGTCACGCCAAACGAAGCGTCGGTTCCGACCAGTTCTTCGATGACGTCGTGGGCGATATAATCAATTTCCTTTTGATCGCGAGGTTGCGGATCTCCAAAGAAAATCGCCCGGAATTCAGCAGGCTCTTTCTGAGGATAAAGCGGAAAATCCACCGAAGCAGGCAGAGGACCGGTCGGCTTGACCCCCGCGTATTTGGATTCCGGCGAGCCCTTGGGTTTGTGAATATAGTAGAACTCCGGTGTCAGATTCCTGCTCAGCGGCGTCCGCCAGCCTTGTGGTTTTATCACAAACAGAATCGTATCGTCGGTAACCGGCAACTGGTACTGGCCTTTTTCATTGGTGCTGACGATCTCAACGCCATTGGAAACGCGGACCCCCGGCAAAACTTTTTCTCCGGCGTCCCGCTGGCGATTGTTGTTCGCATCATGAAAAACATAACCGGTCGCCGTCTGTGGCTGGCTTTCTGTTTTTGATTCCGCCTGCCCGAATGTCTGACCGCTCAACACCAGCAGTAAAGCCAGAAGTAATTTTGTCAGTGATAATCGACTCATTGATTTTCCCTTGTCAGTAAACCAGATAAATTGTCTTGATTTATGTTACGTTCCACGCCACAGATACAACACCCATAGGCTATATTTTATATGAAGTTGTCTGTAACACTGTACAATCGACGAGACCCGCATCGATGCAGATCGCTTGTCGCCTGAAATAAAACAACCGGAGAATGAAAGGCAGCTCATTCCCCGGTTGAAGTGACTGTAGTCAATCAGGTGTTTACCCCGATTTCATTAGAAGTTGTCGATCACTTCACGATTGGCACGCGTTCCCAGAGCGGCCCAGATCGTCTGGCTGATGTTTTCCGAAATGAAACGTCCGGAACCATCTGCAAAACAGACCTGTACTCCACCGGTATGCAAACTCCGCGCCGTCGCAATCTGAGTTCCATCGTTTGCTTCCGTACAAGGCATCTCGGTGGTACTCACACACTTTGTGACAATATCGGAAGTCCTGGTGTTGGGATTACGGCCCGCACTGAAAGCCGAGCCCCCCATTCCCGAATAGACCCAGGCACCACGCGTGTCAGAGGTGACGTCATTCAGGTAATTGAGTTCGCTCACCAGCAGTGTATTACTGGTGCCGTCCAGAATGTCTCTGATATTCGTTGACGAATTCATCGTAAACACGCCGGCTGTCGAATTTGCATAAGAAGCGGTCAAGTTGCCGGAACCATAGTTGGCAGCATAGTTTCCACGAGACATGTGCTCCAGAGACCGGAAAGCAACATTACTGCGACGATCCCAGGGATGGCTTGGACAACGATACGCAGCCGGTGCAAAATGACCAAAAATATTGTTCATATAGTCCAACGGATCTCCCGCATTCAAAACAGGGGCCGACTTCTCCCACAGCGCGCTTTGTTCCATCTGAGGCAGGATATAAACCAGCCAGTTGCCTCCCATACTTTGACCGTTGAAGTTACCACATTCCTGGGCACCGGTAAGAACTGTAGGAGGATTTCCGGCACAGGGACCAATCACTCCGCCCGGTGGAAAAACATT
>NZ_CALFPF010000679.1 GCF_937919775.1 uncultured Gimesia sp. | reverse complement strand
GGCAGGATCGGCATTTTTTCGATCAAGAGCTCATTGAAACAATGTCTCAGAAACGAGAGCAGCATTTAAATACTTACAATATCCGAATGGAGTATCTCCATGAGTGTTTCAAAATCTTAAATTCAACGGATAAGCAGCTGTTGCAGAATGCTATTTTTGAAAACCAGTCGGTGAAGGAAATCGCGCAAGAAGCCGGCAAAGCCATGCAGACGCTTTATAACCGTCTTTCATTCCTCAGGCGTGAATTGGCGGATTGTGTCTCGCGCAAACTCCAAAGTGAGCAGCAAGTATAATGTCAATCCAGGATCTGCCTCCCCAGTTTGAACAATTTCTCAACCGGCTGTTAAACAGCCAGGACAGCGAATTCTCTGATTCGGAATTTGAGGAGTTCCAAAGTTTTCTATTCTCCCATCCCGAGGCGGTCCAGTACTACTTTGAGTACTCCGATATCAATTCCGGAGTCCAGGTTGACATATCGGAGCGTCTGAAGACGCTGGAAGAGAGTGCCCTTGGGGAAACAGCACCAGCGCCGCAGGTCCTCAGAGATGTTCCTTCGGGAAAACGGATACCCATCATTAATTATGTCCTCGTATCCGCTGCGACTCTGATTCTTGTGCTGACGATGGAATGGATGATCGCAGGCGGTTACTTCAGGAGACAGGCCCCCGATTCGCTCACAGAGAAAACGTTAACGGAACTGCCTTATGTAGCCACTCTCACCCGTTCCACCGATTGCATCTGGGGCGGAGAGTCCCTGCCTGAATTCTCCGGGCAGAGACTGTTGACAGAAGACCTGATTCTGGAACAGGGGGTTGCCGAATTACGTTTTGATTCGGGTGCTCGCCTGATTATCGAAGGGCCGACAAAAATCAAACTGGTGACGGGTTGCTGTGCAAGTATTGATTATGGAAAGGTGGTTCTGCACGGCTATGAACCAACGCCCGAATTTTCTTTGATCACCCCTCAGCTGACATTTCATGATATCGGAACCGAATATGGTGCGAAGATTGACAAGGATGGTCAAGTAGATCTGTATGTGTTCGAAGGGGCGGTGCGGGTTGATTCCAATCAGAAGCACGAGCGGTTTGCGGAATCGCTGATTGTCCGGGAAGGACAAGCCAGGCATCTCAACGAGAATGTCGTTGAAGACATTCCGCTGCAATCGGACATCTTTAACAGAGAAGTTCCCGGCGCTTCGAAAAAATTACAGGCGCTGCAGCAGGAGTTACGAGTCTACGACAGTTTTCATCCCCCGGTTATCAGTGAGCTGGAACGGCTTTCTGAATGGCAAAATACCGGCATTGGCTGGAAAAACCCCTGGCGGACGCAAAAGGGCGACAGCGATGAACTCGCCACAGGCGACAGCCACCCCCGCAACTCTCTGGCCAGAACAAAACTGGCGGAAAATCAGATCGGGCTGATTGAACTCCGGAATGGAAGTACGGCCTGGCGAACTTTGGAAAAACCGATCCGCATGGATACCAACGCCATCTATTACCTCAGCTTTTATATGCAGAAAATCGCCAGTGGTCCTGATGTGGACGATCAACAATATGGCAGTCTCTCTCTGCAGACCTCAACCGTATCAGCCCATCCGCGCAATATCCTGATGGGTATGAGTTCTGAATCTTACGCAACTCTACAGGCCGATATGCAGATCATTGAAAAAGCGCCGCCGCTGCAAACAGGAAAAACGTATTTGTTTGTCGTGAAAATTGTCGCCAGTGAAAAGTCCCCGGACCAGGTTTTTATGCGGGCCTTTTCAGAAACAGAAGTCATTCCTGATCAGGAACCTCCTGTCTGGTCCTGTGTCACGACCCCGTTTCAGGACTCGAATGTCTTTGATCTGGTACGAATGCAAGTGGCACGCAAGGGGGACTTCCTCTTTGATGAATTATGCATCGGCACATCCTGGTCCTCTGTCGTCAATTCTGACCTCCCCAGACTGGTACTTGAAAAGCAATAAGACGGCACTCGCTCTTTTTTGCAGCCCCACCAGCGTCTATAAAAACTGCTCTCTCACCACTCAAAGCTGCATGTCAGTCTGTCCGTGGCTGAGAGCAGTATTATTCACCACCGAAATTGCCCGGCATTTCCCGCAGAAAATCGGTTTCCCCTAATCTTGTATTTTTTTCCGTTTTCGACGGTAAGAAAATGCGTTGATTTGACAATCACTTAATAGCAGGCAACTTTAAGCAAGCGGGCTATCTGTTCTGAACGGATTCAGGTCATCCATATCGCTAGCCATCAGTTCCTGAACCGCAGGGGCCTGAGTTGATACTCAGGTCCCTTTTTTTACAGCTGCGCTATATTAAAGATGCCACGGTCCCGATCCCGTTGGGCGTGTAATCACCCTGGTGCGAGGTGATCCCTCTCGGTCGTGGTCTACCTCAAGTGATATCACGCAGGCGATACTCATATCACATCGAAATCTTTGACCGGAAACCAGCGGTTGGATGTACTGCTCAGCGAGATCGAAACACGAGAGATACCCCAGTCAGGTGTCCTGCGAAAAGGGTAAGTTTATTTTGTACCTTTTCAGGTACCCTTCTGTTGTTCTTCTCTGCTTTCAGATTGTCAGTCTCTCACATGGTCTCGCAATTTTGCCGCTGGAAAACGCAAATGAATGCAACAGGCATCCGGGACATCCCAAGCCTGGGGTACGATGATTCTGCCAGCCCTGGTGTTTGTTTCATAAATCTCCAGTCGCTGCCATCTGATACTGCAGTTTCAGATCCAACCCGCGCTCATCTTCCGAAAACTTCTGACTTCGCAGAGATTTAGCATATGTGTCTTCCGCCGAACAGAATTAATAGAAAATAAATCTTGATCCGATTGTCATCTTTATTTTTCAGGGTAAGATAGGAACTGGAAATTTGGTTCTCCCTATCGTTAATTCGATTGAGCTGATCGGATATCTGAGGATGTGGGCATGCTGGATTTCGCGTATCAGAAAACGCTGTCAGCAATCTCTACCGCTTCCTGTGACCTTGAAACATGTGATGTTGGACTTACAGGAGTTCCAAGATGAAATTGCTGTCTGATGCGTGGAATCATGTAGTTTTATTAGTCTGTTCGGTTCTTTTCATGTCTGGTTTGCTTGCCGGCTGTTCGCGGGGAATTGATCAGCCAGTCGCAGCTCAGACCACTGAGAACTCTTCAAAAGTTACCATACAAGCCTCGGCCGCTGAACCGGAGACTTCATTCGCGCCTCAAACCACGGGAGAGCCTGGTTCACCCAGTTCAACGACAACGATTGACGGCAAGCAGCTTCCCGCCCCTGCCCCCAAATTTGGTGGCGTGATCAAAGACAACGCTCTGCAATCGAAAGAGTGGTGGGCACCACGTATCGTACCGCCGAAAGAGGCGCCCAATATTCTGCTGATCATGACCGACGACGCGGGATTCGGCGTGCCAAGTACGTTCGGCGGTGTGATACCCACGCCAACCATGGATCGCATCGCCAAAGCCGGACTCCGCTACAACCGGGTCTTCTCAACCTCGCTCTGCTCGCCAACACGCGCCGCTATGATTACCGGACGCAACCACCATTCGGTCGGCTTTGGAGTGATCGCCGAACAGGCCACGGGCTTCCCCGGTTATAACAGTGTCATAGGTGAGAATAATGCCACCGTCGGGCGCATCTTGCGAGACAATGGCTACGCGACATCATGGTTCGGCAAAGACCATAACACGCCGACTTATGAAGCCAGCCAGGTGGGGCCCTTCAGTCAGTGGCCGACCGGAATGGGCTTCGACTACTTCTACGGCTTCGTCGGTGGCGACGCTAATCAGTGGGGGCCGAACCTGTTCCGCAACACAACCCAGATCTATCCATGGACTGGTCACGAGGGTTCCTTAAAGATGGATCGATCGGACCCGAAGGCGGAGATCTGGCCTGTCACCGGCAAAGAGAGCAAGTGGAACCTGATTACCGCGATGGCTGACGACGCCATCGACTGGATGACGCGGATTCACCAGAGCGACCCCAGCCAGCCGGTCTTTATGCATTACGTACCCGGCTGCTCACACGCGCCGCACCATCCGAAGAAAGAGTGGGTGGACAAGATTCACGAGATGCACCTGTTCGACGACGGTTACGAAAAATTGCGCGAGCGGATCTTTGCGAACCAGAAACGGCTCGGAGTCATCCCCAGTGATCTGGTACTGACGCCTTGGCCGAAAGAATTTCTCAAACCCTGGGACGAACTGACGCCAGAAGCACAAAAGCTTTTCATCCGCCAGGTCGAAGTCTTTGCCGCTTACGTGGCCTACAACGACTACGAGATGGGCCGCGTGATCCAGGCCTTCGAGGACCTGGGCAAGCTCGAGAATACAATCGTCATCTACCAGAACGGCGATAACGGCACCAGCGCCGAGGGAGGGCCGGAAGGTACGTTCAGCGAGGTCGCGTTCTTCAATGGTGTCGCGCCGCCCGTGGATGTGCAGATGAAGTATTATGAAGCCTGGGGAACCGAATATGCCTACAACCACATGTCGGCCGGCTGGTCCTGGGCCTTTGACACGCCCTTCGACTGGTTCAAGCAGAATGCCTCACGGCTCGGTGGTATCAACCAGAACATGGTGATCTCGTGGCCAAAGCAGATCAAGGACCAGGGGGGCTTGCGCGAACAGTTCGTGCATGTGATCGACTATGTTCCGACGCTGTTGGAAGTGACCGGTATTTCTGCCCCCGAGTATGTCGATGGTATCAAGCAGAGACCAGTCGAGGGCACGAGTTTTGCGTATACCTTTGACAATAAGAACGCCAAGGCACCATCTCAACACACAACCCAGTACTTCGAGATGATGGGCCAGTGGGCAATGTACCATGACGGCTGGTTCATGAGTACCAAAGTCAATCGCGCGCCATGGCAGGCGTTTTCTGCAGCGAACCAGGACCCGCTCAATAATCAGATCTTCCAGCTCTACAACCTGAACACTGACTGGAACCAGACCAACGACATCGCCGCCGAACATCCCGATAAAGTCAAAGAAATGCGAGCCATGTTTCTGGATGAGGCCCAAAAATACCAGGTCCTGCCTTTGAACGCCTCGGTGGGAGCCCGGGTTGCAGCAGCACGTCCGAGTCTCACGGCAGGACGCAACAAGTTGGTTTATTCACGCCCTATGACCGGGCTGCCGCAGGGGGATGCGCCGTACCTGCTCGACACATCCTACACCATTACTGCGGACATCACCGTTCCTGAAGGGGGTGCCGAGGGGATGATTGTGACCTCCGGGGGGCGATTTGCCGGCTGGGGCTTCTACCTGCTGGAAGGCAAGCCGGTATTCCTCTGGAATCTGCTAGATCTGGAACGGCCTAAATGGGAAGCCCCCGAAGCACTGACACCCGGACGGCATATCCTGGAGTTCGACTTCAAATATGACGGTAGCGGCGTGGGAACGATGGCCTACAACAACTTCTCTGGCATCGGTAAAAGTGGAACCGGCACGCTTAAGGTGGATGGTAAAGTAGTCGTCACGAAGCAGATGGAGAAAACGATCCCGATCATCCTGCAATGGGAAGAGAGCTTCGACATTGGCTCCGATACGATCACCGGTGTGAACGATGCGGATTATACGCCTCCGTTTCCATTGACTGCCAAGTTCAACAAACTGACGATCACCATTGATCGGCCGCAATTGTCGCCCGAAGAGATCAAGGAGCTCGAAGCAGGCTTGAAGAAGATAGAAGCGGGCCGTGAATAAGGCTGTTTTGGATAAGCGCTGATCGGTTAGACCTCAAAAGCTCAAGGCGGCACGGCGTAATGATCTGAGTAACAGCATTCAAGCGATCACACGATTCAACGGGTGATCGCTTTTTAAACTTTTTCGTGGACTATTTCCGATTCTGTTTTCATAATCGATAATTAAAAAGATACCACATTACGGAGCCATAAGATCAGAAAAGAAGCTATTGCCTTGTGATTTACTTGATTATTCACGGGGCTGTGACTGGTTGTTTGTTTGACAATTATCGGACTGTTACTGAAGGCTTCACTGGTGAAACAAATTTTTCTTCCTTGTATACTCTCGCTCATTTTATCCTGCATTGGTTCGACTATAATTCATGCAGATGAGACAGATTCCAAAACAAAAGACTTTGTCGGCAAAGTCATTCTGGCTGGAGGCGGAGAAGAGAAACTTCTGAAACTGTTTCGTCTTAAAGAGCAGTTTAATTCCGGTAAGACCCTCGTCTCTCCAGGTACCCCCAGAGTCTCTGTTGTTGAGCCACCTCGTTACTGGTGGCTTGGTAAAAAAGAACGCACAACCGAACCAGCCAAATTTGCTGTCTGGGCATGGACGCTCGGAATCCTGACCGATCCGAAGTCAAAAATTGAACTGATTGACGATCTCACAGACAACGGAAAATCTTTGGCTGGACTGCGTGTGACAGGCAGTGTGACTCCGGCTCTCGACATGTATTTCGACAAGACAAACTTTCAACTGGATCGGATTGACTGGCGTAACGATATCTATCGCTTTAGCGAATGGAAAGAACATGACGGTGCGAAGTACCCATCCAAGTGTGTGATGTACCGCAGGAATTCAGGCGTGCCCTGGTTCTATCATGAAATCATAAGCGTTGAACGTCTCAAGGAGTTACCTTCAGGACTGAAGAGAGAGTAACCCCGTGCCGATTCTGCTGCGAATATCGATCTGCTCACTTTGCATCTTTGTCTTTGGAGTCAGCTTCGCATTTTGGGCTCCGGCCACAGACAGCTGGCAAGGCCTTCGCAATTTTGCAATCGGATCGCTCATTGTGGCGATCGGATTGATATCGAGCCTGCTTACTTCGATCCTCTCCGCAATATTCCGTCCGCAATCGAGACGATTGGCAATTGGACTGGCTGCCATCTCATTGCTGCTTCTCGCAGGTTCTTGCATGATATGGCTGGTGGCCTGACAAGGCGCTGCAGTGAACCCCTCGCCGCTGTCGGCCGAATTTTCACCACACCCAACATGCAGCGGATTACACAGAGACCACGGACACGTTTTCCAATTCGACGAACGAATTGAAAAACGTGTCCGGGTGTCACATATGCCATGCGCACAAGAGACTACCCGTCTCGAAATTAAATATTTTTTTCCATTCAATGACGCGAGCACGAGGGCATGACGATACGTTGAGCATCATCAAAACAAGTGACAAGCCAAGCCAATCCAATCAACTCGGTTTAGCTTTTATACATATTGAGTACTTTGTTAGATAGAATTCAGAAATGTCAAAGTTGACCAGTCAGGAGATTTCGATTTGGCAGAAACCATTTTTGACGCAAAATGCAGTATTAAATCTTCAATTCGGAACCAGCTCTGGGCAAAAACATTCCCAGTTGTCTCCGAAAGAGTCAGCACTGAATTGTGATGAATTAGACAGAGCGGAAAACGCTCCTCAAAGCGTTTTTTTTCTGCTTTTAAGAGCAAAGTTTGAAAAGTCTGCGGGACACCATATTCACCGGTGAGTGTAGCAAATTACCGAAAAAGAACGTAAAGTCACTGAAGTAGTGTATTTATAACTTATTGACAAATATTCAAAC
>NZ_CALFPF010000678.1 GCF_937919775.1 uncultured Gimesia sp. | reverse complement strand
CCAGGCCATAAATATCACTCTGGGAGCAGGTCTCTTCGCGAAACATTTCCGGAGCCATGTAACCCAGCGTGCCAACCATATCCGTTGATTTGCTCAGATCGCTCTGTTCGGCGACCCGCGCCAAACCGAAATCGGTAATACATAACAGGCCATCACGGTCCAGCAGTAAGTTCCCCGGCTTGATATCCCGATGCAAAATCCCGCGGTCGTGTGCATATTGTAAAGCGTGGGCGGCTTGAACTCCCAGCGCAGCGATGCTGGCTGGTGAATCGACATACTGATCAAACTCGGTTCTGTCGGCTCCCTTTGCAGCGGGTTCTTTGAACGGCTCTCCCTCAGAGCCGGTATTAATGCCCGGCGAGGTATCACTCCCCGTGAGAGTGGCTGAAGCATTCGCCGTTTTGTATTTCTTTAAAGACGAGTCGGCAGCCGTCACTACAATTTTCTGAGCCAGCTCATCCAGCCCGACACCGTCAATGAGTTGCATTACGTAATAATGGAAGCCCGCATTTTCACCGACACCGAATACCGGTACGATATTCGTATGATGCAGTGAAGCCGTCAGTTCTGCTTCGCGACGAAACCGCTTCAGTTGTTTTTCGTCGAGCAGTGCATGCCGCGGCAACAGCTTTAGCGCGACGCGTCTGTTGAGCGATTCCTGGACAGCTTCATATACCACTCCCATTCCGCCACGCCCGATTTCCCGAACGATTTTGAAGTCGCCCAACTGTTGAGGCGTACTGGCTCCCAATGAGACTTTGCCATGAACCTGCTCGATATGCTTGCCGCCTTCCAAGGCAGCGATCGCAGGAAAATACTCCTCGATGTCGGTCGCGAAATCAGGATAGCGTTCGGCAAACTCGGAAATTTCAGGCTTGTTTCCTGCACGAATCCGGGCGATAAACTCTTCGGCAATCTGTTCCAGATCAGGAATTTCCGGTGGTGTCAGATTTCTGATCGCGTGATGTGAATCGGGAGATAACATTACCTGCTGTCCTGTCGATATCGTTCTGCAACTAAAGTCTCATCTCGTACAACCCGTTACTCAATGATACCGGGAATGCGCACCAGAATGGAGCGTAATCTGGTTAATGCACGAAAATATCTCATGCTGGCTGTTTTGGATTCGATTTCGAGTACTTCTGCCGCTTCCAGATTTGATAATTCTTCAAAATGTCGCAGCACTAAAATCTCACGATCAATTTCATTCAGACTTTCAAGCGCTTCATGCAGTTGAGCCGACAGTTCTTCTTTGAGAGCCGCCTGACTCGGAGATGATAAATCTCCCAGCAGCACATCAGCGATTTGAAACGAAGTCGATGCAGAAAAAACTCTGCGTTTCGCTTTCACTTCGCGTCGTACATCACGCTTCTGGGCACCCAGGTGACGTCGATGCACGTCAATCAACGTTTGTCCCACAACCGTACGCAACCAGATAAAAAACGAGGTCGCAGGGTCATTCAGATAATGTTCAATCCGTGTGGCAGCATCCAGGTATGCTTCCTGCAGAATATCATCCGCGTCAACGCGGCCCAGCAGACGCCGATCAAGACGAAAATTCACGATGCGCCACAGACGGTCACGATATTGGCTGTATTCATCCGCGAGTACCCCTTCCGGATCCTGTCGTAACCGGTTGAGAAACTCCTCCGCATTTTCGTGCTCATCTGACAATCAATTGTTCTCCCAGGCAGTGTCTGTTTGCTATCAGATAATGATTGTACCCGATTGCTTCCGGTGGCGACAAGTCGCACCACGAGTCCCGATTACACGGCCTGTAATGGTTATATTCGATTGAAGTCATTTGGAGAGGCTACCAGGAACTACTACGTACCAGCGAAAGATTCTGACGGGTTTGCGCTAGAATTTTGCCAGAAATTCAATTCTCGCACCGGAGCCGACACCACGCGATTCCTGTTTGGAAACAAAACTGTCGAGCAACATGATCCAGTGCTGTCCGATCGCTTTCTGATAACGAATGGCTCCCGCCAGGGCACCATCGTTGATTCCCTGGGTATTTTTACGGCCACCAATTTCGAAAATCAGCTGCTGACGGGTCTTGTCATAAAAAAGCTGATAACCCAGACTTCCCCCCGCAGCATCGGTCGCCTGGTTACTCAAAGGCGCGCCATATTGTCCCAGTCCGGAAGCAGCATACAGCAGCCCCACCTGACCCAGGGGGCCACCAGCCAGTGTGCCGCGAGCGGGAGAAGTGAACTGATCGATGGCCCAGAATGTGTTGAAATAGACTAGATCGTTTGAATGGTGCGGCGTCATCGATATCTGGCTAAAAAGGAGTTCTCCCTGACCAGAGGCCACTGTCTCGCCATCATGGGGAAATGATCCCAGCACCTGGAATGAGGTATTGTATGTGTTATGAAACCCGTGCAATCGCTGTATGGCACTCAACCCGAACGCCGTCATGCTGCCGAACTGCGGATTGCTGGAATTGACGGTGGCCACATCAGCGTTGACCGTACTCACTTCCAGATCAGTCTCAGTAAAGAGACCGTACATTTTCGAATCGGGATCATGCACGTTGTTATTACGGTTGATATCACCTTCCACGTACACACCGGTAACGCGCATATTCAGAATGCCTCCGCCGTTGATGGTGTTGCGCGTGACAGTGACGGCATCCACCATGTCTTCGTTAATCAGCAAGCCCTGTTGAAACGACATCGGCTGTCGACCGACGGAAAAACCAATGTCAAATCGATGGACATCGTAAGGGTCCAGGTTGGGAAAGATTTCGCCAAAATCACCTTCAAAGAATAGTGTCTGAATGTCGGCATTCAAACCATCGAGCCATTGCCCATCGTGGAAGTTATAACCTGAGAACAGACGCGAGGCGGTCAGTTCCTTATCCAGCGATCGCAGACCCACGAGCAGTCGTTCGGTTCCCGAAAGATTTAACTGACCGAACAGATCAAGCCGGTTGGCCCATTCGCTGACATTACTTCCCGTCCGATTATTAAAATAGTTGAGCCCGGTGCGGTAGGTGCCGAATACCCAGAAAGAAGGACGCCAGACGGCCCCCGTGGGAATGACGATACCCTGATTCAAAAAGCCGATATCTAGAAATTTCTCGTTCGTTTCAACTATTAAATCGGGACGCTCGGGAATCGGCTGCAAACCGATCGCGTGTTCTTCCAATGGAGTTTCCGGAGCGTAATGTTCCTCGCAGAGCAGGAATTGACCTAAATGTGCCAGCGGCTCAGCAGGTGCGGACAACACGTCCATTAAAGTTTCGCCGAGTTTCAGATAAAGCGGGGTGGAATCATATTTGACGTAAGGGTCGTATTCGACGCGTTCGGCGTAGGGATCGATGTAAAATTCATCATTCTCATCAGCGGCTTCTGTTTCGGCGGCATATTCCGGAGAAGGGCGGAGAATGACTCTACCAGGAGCCTCGGGATCTTGCGCAGCAACAACTCCCGAATACAACAGGAATGTACTCGCCAGCATCAGGTTCAGGAATTGATGTTTGTTTTTTTGAAGTATCATGATTCAATATTATGGAATACAGATCGTGTCCACTTTTTCATACAGCACCATGTGCCCGTCAACAACGCCGTCCGCAACGTCGCGGGCAGACATTCCGTAATCAAAACCAACATCTGAGATATCGTGCACCAAATTGACCGGCACCATTCCCGCGATCAGTTGAACACGAACGGTATAGTTGCCAGGTCCTGTCAGCTGCTTGCGTGTCAGATGATAGTCCGCCCAGCGATTGCTTCTCGGCGGGATATTTTGTTTTTGCTTGCGGGCGCCTTGAGGTCGACCTAAAACAGTAAACGGACGCGTTTCCGGCCGAAAGTAAGGGAGCGGGTCGAGAGAGTAAGGCACATTCAAGACCTGCTCGCGCTCGCCCCCTCGTATATTGCGGGTGATGAACCGAGATTGCAGAGTAAATAACTGCCTGTCGATTGGAAGCTCTCCATTGTGGACGTACAAGGAGTGTGAATCGCGAATGTCTCCATTCGGATCGAGGTCTCCCGACTGAAACACGAGTCTACCACTTTGATCCCAGACCATCGTCCGCAAAAAGACGACACGTTCTGCATCAAATCCGGTTGGCACACCATGTCCCAGCGTGATATTGGAAACGGGGACGGCAAATCGCAATCCATAACTATTCGCCTTTTCAACTTCGATTTCTCCCAGGTGATAGCCGGCTCTTAATATCTGCAGTCTCTGTGTTGCTGCTTCTCCGAGTAATTCATACTGGTCATTCAATATCTGACGTGCCTTAATTCGCAGTATCTGATCATCCCAGGGAGCGGGAAAATAGGTGTCTTGCGTGACATGCTTTTCAAATCCCGGGGTTCCCCAGCCGGCAGCATCATCGAAACAAAGCCATTCCCGCATAGTGGCAAGCCCCTGATCGGGTGCGGGTTTTGCACCTTCTTCTTTAACCGCTTCCGGGTTATGCGGAAAAAGACCTCGATGAATAATCGGATAGTCGGGGCCCACCATCATATGATTGGTATGCTTGCGGACCGGCGTCGGCACATTGCCGATGATGGCAGCAGGTGAATAGGTATAACCCAGCGGCTTGCCGGGCACTGCGCCCATGTGGCAGTCCTGGCAATTCTCTTTGCACATCTTGGCGGAAGGGGAATGTTTGAATTCACTAAAAGCGTCTTCCAGCCTAAAACCGTTGGGAGCGAACACATCGTGACAACTCCCACAGAAACCGGGGGTGGTCAATTGGAAAAACTCATACGCTTCCGCATGAATAGCACGACCTCGGGTAGCAGGATCATCGGTTGTTTTGAGCACACCATATTTATCAGGATTCGCTAATACTTCCGCCAGGATTTCACCACCTCTCGGCCCATACACGACCTGATTGATATCGCCACTCACCAGTGCCTGTCGCCCGGCGCCTTTACCCCATGCCTGATTAATACGGTGACAAGAGACACAAGTCACACCTTCGCGCGAGGAAGGGGGCCTGTCGAGATTACTCATATTAATGGGTTCGGATAACGCCATACCGACGGGTGTATGACAGCGAATGCAAAAATCACCGAGCGTGCCGTTGTTCAATTTGATCAGCTTGTTCGACATCGCATTAAAAACGGGACTCAACTGGGCATACGCGTGCGGCGAGACCGACCATTCGCGATAATGCTGCGGATGACATTTGCCACATTTTGCCGCTGAGGGGAAAGGATCATCTTCATAACACTCGGCATGAGCCTGATCAATCGCGTATTGCAGAACCGCGTCCCGTTTCGTCCCGGATTCCTCTTTCGCATCGGTCACTGTATTCGGAGAGACACCTGTCCCGGACAGCCTGACATATCCCTTGATTTCCGCCTGCGCGTACTGGTAATAGATATTTGGCAGGAGAATGACGAGAAGCACTACCGCAAACGCCAGATAGCGCCAGGTATTGACTCGATTCCCGCGAGGAGAGGACTCCATTCCTATACTCCCGATCTACAAAGCGTAGAATAAGCAAAATAGTATGATTGAAATTAGTTTGCGCGCAGGACCACAGTCGCTGCTTAATAGTCATAATCGGAATAATCGGATATTTTGATGAGAAATAAATAAAAGGGAATACATCAATCGCAAATTAAAAATGCACCTAAGTACAGTAACCCCTGGCAGAACTTCCGCATCTGAGTAAACTACAATGGCAGAGCCCTGCCAGACGCAGATCACACAGCTTCTTATTTCTTGAGCGTAACAACACCATCCCAATGATCGGGGGCCGTGTAGTTCTGGCTGGCAATCTGAAGCAGCAGGAAATCCTTCGCGCGATCTTTGGGAGGCAGATGTCCCAACAGATCGAGTGCATGATCCCAGTCGCCCGCGATGAATGCGGCAACCGCTGCTTCAAAGTCGGCAATATTTTGATTTGAAATCGTACTTTTGCCTTCGGAAGGCAGTAACTCATAAACGGAGATCGGTGCCTCAAAGCCGGCAGGGCGAAATAAGCCGATATGTCGGCAGCGGCCTTCGGTTTCCGGCATCAGACTGCGAACATCTTCAGCTGTTGCTTCATCAATTAATATGGGAACACCAATCTGTTTCGTCATCCCTTCCAGACGAGACGCCAGGTTGACCACAGGACCAAACACACCTACTTTTGCCTGTTCCCTGGTTCCAATTTTCCCGGCAATCGCGTTCCCGCGGGTGATGCCAATTCCCACTTCGAATCCGCTTAATTCATTTCGTTCAGTGCTGTTGGAAATGCGGAACATCTGCAGAATGCGCAGCGCTGCCCGGCACGCAGGAAGTGCTCCTTTTGTCAGCGGAAGCGGCCAGCCCCAAAAACCGAGTGCGCTGTCTCCCTGAAAATCAGCGATCACACCATTTTGACCGCTGATTCCCTGAGTCATCACTCCCAAAGCATTTTTCAAGCGTCCTAAAAATGAATGTAGATTTTCACCTGCCTGCTCTGTCATACGTGAGAACCCGCGCAGGTCACAAAATAAAACCGCAGTCTCTGTTTCCGTTGGCTCCAGCGTATGTTTCGTATTTTCTTCGGAAACAATTTTGATAATTGCGGGTGAGAAAAACTGCTCTATACCTGAAAACCGTTCTTCCAGCTTGCGTACTCGGCGGATGGCTGACAGCATCTGAGCGAGCAATTCCACCAGATTTAAATCATCCTGCAGATCCGCAGTTGATAAAAATGCCTTGGAAGGCGATTCTTCCCCGAAGCGGCCACAGATGTAGAGACACCATTTATCGTTTTCGTCAGTTTTGACCGGAGTGCAGAATGCCCAACGACCATTCGCCAATGACTCTCCCCGCCGACTACTCTCAACCTCAATTGCTGTCTCGCCATTTCTTAAAGCATCGCGAACCAATGATCTGACAATCGAAACACGTCGAAAACCGGGAACCGGTTGTTCCCAAAACGCGACACCCCACTTTTTTTCGCCTTTACTCTTGATGATGGCAACTACATCCGCATGGTGCATCACGTCTTTGAGAATCTGGGCGGCGCTCCTTGCCAGATTATCTTCATCTTTCGAAAGCCACAAAGTTGGAACCAGTCTGGAAACCGCTTCGATGCGGAAATCGGAAGTACGCAGACTGGCTTCGGTCAAGATTCCTGAATCAGTATCGAGGTCATCCAGAATCTCCAGGACCCCGGTATTTTCGCTTCTGTCGACCGATTGAAACTGAGTCGTACCAATCTGAAACAAATCTCCGACCGAGACCATCAACTCACTGTGGAACTGCTCATCGAACCAGATTTGATTCCGGACACTCGGAAAACAGCGAATTTTAAGCTGATCCTCTTTTCGCTCGAACTCGGCATGCACCCGGGAAATTGTAGAATCCCAAGGAACAGCGAAATCGTTCTCGGCACTTCGACCTAATAGCAATGGCTTCGAATCGGGGATATGCCATTCTTTTTTTTCACCCGGCCTGGAACCTGTTGCAACCAGATGCATCATTGGAAAGTCCTGTTGAGTATGCGTCATTCAGAGATTGACCCGGGTATAGTACCCCGGTATAGTATTGACACGTTGGATTCAAGCGTGTTTGAACCATTGTTATCACAGGGCCCTACATACAAAACGTGGTTTCTGACTCAGGGTAACCGTCCTTATCGCTGAAACGTCAGGAATTCTTAAAACTCGTCAGAAAATGAGTAGAAATTCAAATTTCTTTCTCGTTAGAAAGCTAGAGTAGTTTTGTTTTCATACGGTCTTGTAAGTCTCCTATTCTGGAAAACTCTCATTGCAGAGTGACTAATACAATCCGCAAAATTGCTGCAGCCTGTCTCTGATTCACATGCAAAGAAAGTTTCTCATCATGAATCTTGCCCATCGCAGATTTCGCTCTCTCAAGCAAGTCCATTGCCTGTTGACGATGATAGTTTGCCTGTTCCTGCAAATTTCTGTTTCTGTATTGTCAGAGAAAATGTATGCGACCGAGCCCGCTGCTACCGCAACCGCATTTGTAAAAACAGCTACAGAGAAACAATCAGAGCAAACAAAAAACACCATGGGCGTCGTCGCCGCGGATTGCAAAAAGTGCCATCCTGCGGAAGTAGCAACCTGGATGAAAACGGTGCACTTTCAATCCCCCGATCTGCGACTCTACAAGTTTGAGGGGAACACAATAAAATACGCAACAGCCATGGGACTGACGAGCGCAGATTTACTCGCCGATTCAATCTGTGCCGACTGTCATGCCACGAAAGCTATCCGAGACGGTCAGGTGAAAGTCATTTCCGGCGTTTCGTGCGAAAAGTGCCACGGGGCAGCAGGCGGGGATGAAGGCTGGCTCAATCGTCACCAGTCTTACCATTCCAGTATGCCGATTCCGCGTGCGGATGAAACTCCGGAACACCGAGCGGAACGGATCAAAGCATGTGACAACGCGGGCATGATCCGATCCTCGAATCTCTACAGCTTGTCGAAAGCCTGCTTTAACTGCCATCTCGTGGGAAATGAAAAGTTAATCGCCGCGGGACACAAAGCGGCAAGCGCCTTTGATTTTGTTTCCTGGTCGAGTGGTGAAGTCAGGCATAACTTCCTGGTCAACAAATCTGATAATGCAGATGCCCCCTCACTATGGATGGAACGCACTGGCGGAAATTCTGAAAATCGCAGGCGAATGAAGTTCGTCGTAGGTACACTCGTCCAATTAGAAAAGGCATTACGCTTACGTGCCAAGGCTTCCAACCCGGCAGTCATTCCACAACTCAGCGGGATTATCGCAGCGGCGAACGGGAAACTGACCCAGATCAATGCCATCGCACCAACTCCCGAAATTCAAAAAGTGACCATGCTCATTACCCCGATGTTTGGCACGCTGTTTGCGCCGCTGCCTACCGATAAAGAGACTTACACCAAAGCGGCAGACGAAGTCGCTACACAGACAAAGTTGTTCGCAGAAACTCATGATGGTTCCACGCTCGCCGGACTGGATTCCATGATCAACCAGCTGCCACCACATTATTCTCAGCAGTACCAGGACAAGTATCTGAAAAACTAAGATGTCTCTGTCACATCCCAGCTAGCAGCAAGACCTCCTCCTATGTCGAAACCACCCATTTCACGACCGCGCCGCTGGGATAAACCCTTCTCGCTCGAGGTGGGTAGTGAGGAGGAAATGACTGATGAGATGGTCGAATCGCTGCTGAAAGCGCCTCCCTTTTCCAAAATCGATCCTTCTGGATTCAAGCGGTCTCTACCACTGCGCGACATCCTGAAGAATGATGTCCGCATCGTCGGCTTTGATGAAGGTGATATCATCGTGCGTCGGGGCGACTGGGGAAATTCGGCATTTTTTATTCTGTCGGGTAACATGCGTGTGGAACTGGAAAAGAAGCAGACATCGTTGCCCGATGAAATTCTGGGACGCCGCACCAGCAGGGTCAAAACATTCTGGGAATCATTGACTCAACTCTGGAACAACAACAGTGAACCTGAAGTGCGCGAGATTGCCTCTGTGAGCAGCAGCAAGGCCACTTTCCACTCAAGAAACACACATGGCGGCACACGCATTTACCTTCAGGAAGTTTCCGCGGTGCTCGACAAATACCGCACCGCACGGCTCGAACCAGGTCAGTGGTTTGGCGAAGTCGCTGCTCTCGGGCGAACCAGTCGCGTAGCGACCGTCTTCTCGGAAGGGGTGTCACAGCTTCTTGAAATCCGCTGGCAAGGCATACGTGATATTCTGCGACATGACAAAGAGGGGAGTCTGAAACAGTATATTGAAGACGTCTTTCGGGAACGCGCTCTGTCTGCATTTCTGCGGACAGACCCACTCTTTCAAGCATGCCAACCGGAGCTAATGCAACGAATTGTGGAGCAGGTAGAATTTCATACTTTTGGAAACTACGACTCACACAAACCGTTTAAACAACTGCTCGAGGATCAGAATCAGAAGACCGATGGACGAGAGCCCGTCATCATCCGGGAAGGAGATTACCCCAGCGGGATCGTGATGATTCGGAGCGGGTTGGCCAGAATCAGCCAGCGGCACTACAATGGGCGCCGTACAATTGGCTATCTGTCTCCGGGCCAGATCTTCGGCCTGGACGAAATTCAGGCAGAAGTAAAGTCACTGACTCCGGTCGCCTGCCAGACGCAACTCAGTGCGATTGGTCACCTGAATGCCGTGCTTGTTCCAACGACACTGGTTGAAGAAATTCTCGCACAAAACTCATCGTCAAAATCATCCGGGTCGCAGAAAACAAAAAAAAGCATTCGTTCTACAGGCAGCCAGTCTGTCAAACTTAAAGATGATATTCTGCTTAGCCAGCTTGTCGATCGCCATTTTGTCCAGGGAACATCATTAATGGTAATTGACCTGGATCGCTGTACCCGGTGTGACGACTGCGTGCGTGCCTGTGCAACAACTCATGACAATAACCCCCGCTTCATTCGGCATGGTCCCATTCTCAATCAGTATATGATTCCCAATTCCTGTCTGCATTGCGTAGATCCGATCTGTATGATTGAATGCCCCACCGGGGCCATTTTTCGAGATCTCGCGCAGGGTGATATCATTATCAACGAACAGACCTGTATCGGCTGTGCCCAGTGTGCCAGCAATTGTCCTTTCGACGCCATTCGCATGGTCGATATTCGAGATGCGAAAGGCGCACTCATCGTCGATTCCCAGACTCACGCCCCACTCACTCAAGCGACCAAATGCGATCTTTGCATCGACCAGCGCGGGGGTCCTGCTTGTGAGCGCGCCTGTCCACACGATGCACTTTTTCGCGTGGATATGCATGATGCAACAAAAGTGGAAGGGGCTTTTGCATCATGAGAAATCTTCTCTTCCAGCAGAGAATCGCCATCACAACATTTGCAATTCTTTCCCTGATGATTGTTGCGGGGTGTTATCTGTTCTCGATCACCCTCTCGAAAACATCCTTTGCCACCGGCACAGTGTTACTGATCAGCATCTTCATTCTGGCAAGTTATCAGTTGCGTAAAAAGCTTTCCATCCTGTTGATCGGAAACACTTCAGCCTGGCTTCAATTTCATATTTTTCTCGGCCTTCTGACGTCTGTCGTATTTTTGCTGCACATGAAAATGCAGATTCCCGATGGTCTGTTTGAATTTCTACTCTTTCTGAACTACCTGACAGTATTTTTCAGTGGCGTAATTGGATGGTTACTGTCGCGGCGTATTCCACATCGACTGCTCTCGCGTGGTGAAGAGGTTATTTTTGAACGAATCCCACTCCATCGACGTAAAATACACGACAAAGTCAAATCGCTCGTACTTGAAAGTAACGCCTCAGGGAAGGGTGCGATTCCGGATTTCTACGACGAACATCTGCGAACCTTCTTCGAAGGTCCTCGAAATCAGCTGCGGCACATCCTGCACTCCGAACGTCATCGACATGAATTGTCACAGAAAATAACGGCGTTACAGCCGTATCTCAATTCGCAGGAACAGGCAGTACTGCAGCAGATCTCTGAACAGATTCAGTTAAAGGATGATCTCGATTACCAGTATATATTTCAAGCCATCATCAAACTATGGCCCTTCGTGCATGTGCCTTTGACATATTCCCTGATCATTTTTGCCGTGTATCACACGCTTGCTGTCTGCGCATTTGCGAGTACCAGCGGATGACAGAACCATTACAACCTTTCGACTGGAAGAGCAGCAATTATGAACGCCCTGCAAACACCTGGGTTTGCGGTCGTTTATGCGAAGAAGGTCTGCCTTGCCATCTGGGTCCGAGCAGCAAGGGAGACTGCCAGGTACAAAGCCGATGTGAGCCTGAAGAAAAAGGGGGCAAATATCAATGCAGTCGCTCCATTTTGCATGGTGGAAAGTGTAAGGCAGGACCAGCACCCGACGGAACCTGCTGCCAGCCTGATTCCAGTTGCCAACCGCGGCGCAGCCTGCTGGCCAGACGTCGGTTACTGGGAGGCATCGCTGCGTTCATTGCCGCTTCGCTGTGTCTCATTATTTTCGGTGGTGCATCGCCATCAGCGCTGCTTTCACCGGGAGCAGTCACAGCCTCTCATGCAAAAATTGAATCGAACTGTACCGCCTGTCATACAGCAGCCGAAGGGGGCCTTGGTACCTGGATACACATCGCCTTCAATGATGAAACCGCATTGAAAGATTCTGGTCTTTGTCTGAAATGCCATACGGAACTCGGAAACGAAGCCCTCTTCGCGCATGGCGTTTCTCTCAAACGACTGGCTGAAATCACCAAACGAATTCAAACAAAAGACGAACCGGTTTCAACGCCCATCGCGCTGCAGCTTGCTTCACTGACCGGTCCCCCTGCAACGAAGGACCAGCTTTCCTGTTCCACCTGTCACAGAGAGCATCACGGCAGGAAAGCGGATCTCACACATTTGACCGACTTACAATGCCAGACCTGCCACACTCGACAATTTGAAGATTTCCAGCACGGCCATCCGGCTCTGGGGGACTATCCATATAACCGACGATCACGCATCTACTTCGATCATGACGCGCACCTCAATCGCTATTTTGTGAAAGATGAATTTAAACGCACGATGCCTGCCGGGGTCAAACCCGATTCCTGCGACTCCTGCCACACCCCCGATACATCAGGCCGCTTCATGCTGACAGGCAGTTTTAAAAACACCTGTGCCAGTTGCCACGAACCTCAAATCGAAGATTTAGAATTCCCCGGCGTTCCGTTTTTTGCGCTCCCCGCCATCTCTCCCCAGATCATGAAGTCGCAGGGGACGTGGCCAAATACGACAGGCACCTTTAAAACTGCCAGACTGCCGCAACTGATGGAATTGCTGCTGGAACAGGATCCTTTATACCAAAACGCCATCAAACAACTGGGGACGGTCGATTACCGCAAGTTGAACGGCGTTGATCCGGACCAGTATGCCGCTGTGGCAGAGATTGCCTGGTCCATCAAAAGGCTGCTCTACGACATCTCCACCGACGGCGAATCCGTTCTGCAACAGCGTCTCGGCAACTCCCATCCCGAGTACCTGCATCTCAATCCGTCTCTCATCCCCACGCTATCGCAGGCACAGCAGATCTGGTTTCCGAATCTGGCGACCGAAATCAAATTACATCGGGAGAAAAAACCAATTCCAGCGACGGCCGCAAATGTGAGCAAAACGCAAACAGTCCAAATTCCACGAGACGCCGGTAATGGCTGGACGCTTTCGGAATCGGATTTCACCATTCGCTACCGTCCACTGGGACACGCCGACCCGCTGCTCAAAGGCTGGCTCGATCAAGTGGTCCGTAGTCAGACTCAGGCATTAGATCGGGACCCCATGTGGCGGATTCTCTCAAATCCAACCGCTTCCGGAACAGAAGACACACAGGGAGCACTCGCTTCGGGACGCTGCCTGATGTGCCACTCCGTAGATCAAAATCCCGAAACGGGCCTCTCCCGGATCAACTGGCTTCCGTTACCAGCCTCACAGACAACCGAAGGCTTCACCCAATTCTCACATGCGCCGCATTTATCAATGGGTCAATATGAGAAGTGCGCAGGCTGTCATGCATTCGAACCGTCGAGGCCAGACAACTCAGCCATCCTGCAGCAGGACTACTTCGCCCGCGATCCCGCGAATCTGTTCTGGCAGATCAACGTTGACGGCCAGCAGACCTGCACCAGTGGCTTCCAACCCGTCAGCCATCAGACATGCGTCACCTGTCATAACAAAACCACAGAAACTCAAAGCTGTCTACAATGCCACAAATATCATGCACACAAACGGATGGAAAAACCATAGCGACAAAACAGTCTCTCTGGAGGTTTGGCAGAGTGTTTCCCCAGGTTTCGACCAGCGCATAACTCGCCCGCTACGTGGGGTTATCGACCTGGTTTTGTGGCGTCACGGAATCTTCCGGGGCGACATCAACCGAGACGCTCATTTTATGTTCGCCGCCTCCGATGATCGTACCTTGAATCGGACAGACGTCATAGTAATCACGGCCCCAGGCCACGGTAATATGATCGGTTGAAGCCCGGACATTATTTGTGGGGTCCAAGTCGATCCAGCCCGCTTTTCCGCAGTATACCGACAACCAGGCATGCGATGCATCCGCACCGATAAGACGTGGCTTGCCTTGAGGTGGCTCAGTCCTTAAGTAGCCGCTTACATAACGCGCCGCCAGACCAATCGAACGCAGACAGCCAATCTGGAAGTGTGCAAAGTCCTGACAGACGCCATGCCGTTTCTCAAAGACTTCATTAATTTCCGTATGCACGGTCGTCGCACGGGGGTCATACTTAAAATCTTTGTAAATACGCGAGGTCAGGTCGAGCGCGGCAGATAAGATGGGACGATCTTTTTCAAATGAGACTTTCGCATAATCCAAGAGAGCAGGGAAGTGTTTGACACCTCTGGAATCAAACACAAATTGATCAGCGTCGAGCCCTTCCGGGGAATGATCTTTCTCCAACTCCTCGACCACGGCTTCCCATGAGGGTGTTTCGGCCTCTGAAACTTCAGGGATGGGAGAAACCGTCACACGACTCGTGGCAGTAACAGCAAGTCCCAGATGGGCCTGATCAATCGAGAAGTAGGAAACATCATTGCCGAAGTAATCTTTCCGATTGCTGATGCTGAACGGTTCGGGGTGAATCAGCAACTTGTATTCGTGACAGTCTTGATGCGGCAAAGTACGCGGCGCCAGATGAATCAGGTTATGACAAACCGGAACCGCCTGGGAATACGCATATTTCGTAGTGTGTGTGACTTTATATTTCATTGAGGGCTGATATCTGAGAGTTGGTGAGAAGAAACAGCGTGAACGAGATACCGGTGCGAAATTGCCTCTGAAAACTTGGGTAACTGAGATTCCCAGGTTTCGATCAGACCTTCCAGAGGTTGATAGTCACCAAGGCTGTGGGCTTCTGCAATCGCCTGTATGTCTAACATGCGAACGGAATGGAGCAGTGTCATCACCAGTCGTTGTTCCGCCGTATATCCGGGCAGTGTCTGATTGCGGGGAAGCTGTTCGACATGTTTCGAAAGCCGCATGAACTGAAATACCAGCGACCGCGGATTGGTTTCATCCGTCAACAGCAGATCAAGTACCGCCGCTAATTGAAGATTTGCCAGATAACGCGAGCGGTAGGTCATCAGGCTGTCAGCGACTTCCAACACCGTTTCAAAAATCGGCCCTTGTGCCTGTGGCATGGGAATGAAACAGTTTTTAACAAGACTCAAAATCTGCAGTGATCGCTCCACGCGGCGGCCCAAATCGAGGAAACGAAATGCCTGAGTTCGCGTCATACTTTCCATGATAATACCGCTGAAGGCTGCCAGTTCGGTAATCAACTCATTGGTCATCGTCAATACATCGGACAGGTTTGTGACACCGTATGGCGCCGGCAGGAAACCTTTATCAATGCGACGGATAATGCGCCATGTATCCAGCGAAATACGGTCCCGCACGATCGATCCCAGCCGAAACAATTGATCCAGCACGGAACGCAGCGAGGTCGGTTGTGATTTATCAAACACCGATGCAATCAAGATGTGTTCGACGGGGGGCAACTGGCTCCGCATTTTATCGATGGCATAACCTGGCTCGATCTGCCCCTGATCCGCCAGACAACGCAGCAGGACAGGGACTTCAAGATCGCTCGTCGATCTGGTTTCGCCGCTCAGTCGGCTGACTGTACTGCGTAGTAAGCGGGCGATCGCTTCGGCTCTTTCCAGCTGGCGCCCCAGCCAGAAAATGTTGTCTGCAGCACGACTGGGAAGTTCAGCACCGCTATGACGTAAGGTAATCGTACGACCTTGCTCTTTCAGCAGGGTCACATATTCAACCGGGCTGTCTGCCAGAACCCAGGCGTCTTTACTTCCTTCACCTTTGCGGACTGATAATTCAAGTGGATCGAGCGCAGAAGCCGTGCGGGCGAGGGCCCCTCGCATCACGGTATAAGACTCGCCACTGTTGACCGCGTAAGCACGCAACGCAAGGTAAGCTGGTTGAACATCCCCCCGCCAGACGGGAATACTGGATCGCATCACCTTTTCCTGAGCGGCAAACTGCGTCGGATTCGCCTTGATCAACTCAGTCAGTTTTTTCGGCGACATTTTACTGATTGATTCGAGCGTGGGGCTGTTTTTGCCACGCACGCGAAACGCCGGTTGAATCACCAGCTTCTCAAGATTTTTCAAAACGTAATTCATTTGATCCGGTACGCCGCACCACCAGGAGGCAACCCCGGGCATTAATAGCTCTTCACCCAATAGCGATTTACACAAGCGGGGCATGAATGCCATGAACGCCACAGATTCGATCAACCCGCTCCCCAGCGAATTCGCGATGCCGACTTGTCCTGA
>NZ_CALFPF010000677.1 GCF_937919775.1 uncultured Gimesia sp. | reverse complement strand
GACAGCAGCCGTCGACAACTCCGTACGCATCTGGGATATTCAGACCGGAACAGAACAAAAGCGGTTCGAACATACCGGACGCAGCGCCGCCATCGATGTTTCGGCCGATTCGCGATTATTACTCACCGGCAGCGATGAAAAAACGGTGCGCATCTGGGATATCGAATCCGGTAAGCGGCTCAAAGAACTCAAAGGCCATCAGTCCGAAGTCAGCGCCGTGGCCTTTTCGCCGGATATGCGGTTCTGCGCCAGCGGCGATGCACGAGGCCGGTGCATGTTATGGGATGTCGCAACCGGCACGTTGCTGCATCAACTCGAAGGACACACACGCCGCATTTCTTCAATCAAGTTTCTGCCCGACGGGAAAACAGTGCTCACCGCGAGTGGCGATAATACTGTAGGCAACTGGGATGTCGCCACCGGTAAAGAAAATCAGAAATCCATTCTGAAGCATCCCGATGCCATCCTGTCGATGGCGGTCTTTGCGAATGGAAAACAGGTCGTCACCAGTTGTGCCGACGGTCTGGTCAGGATCTGGGACATTACAACTCCCCAGGTTATTCAGACCATTCAACCGGCCAAGGGACTGATTAACTCGGTCAGTATCTCACATGATGATAAACGGATTCTCACCGCGAATGTCCAGCAGAGAGTGATTCAGGTCTGGGTTGTGGAGACCGGAACAGAACTGCTTGTTCCCAGCCGAAATGGCCAGTTGAATCCGTTTCTGGATTTTCGAACGAAAGGCGGCATGTTGTGGACCGCGATCTTTTCGCCTTATCATGACTCCATCCTGACAGTCGGCGGCCGAGATGCACGTCTCTGGGATGGCATGAATGCCAGACCGGTCATGTCCTTTCACCCGCACGGCGTTGTGGCGTCAGCCTCATTCTCTCCTGACGGGAAGTGGCTTGTCACAGGCAGTTGGGATAATACGGCCAAAATCTGGAATACCCAGACCGGGAATGCAGAAAAGAAACTGGAACAGAAGCACCAGGGTTATGTCAACACGGTACGCTACTCGCCGGATGGCACACAGATTCTGACTTCCAGTGATGACGGTACCGCAAAAATCTGGGACACAGCCAGCGGAAATGTGATTTTGACGCTCGACCAGCCAGCCACGCATGTGAAGAGTGCCGTCTTTTCACCCGATGGTTCGCATGTCGTCACCGCAGCGGATGACAAAACACTGGTCATGTGGGATTCCAAAACCGGCAAGAAACTGACGACGTTCAAAGGCCATCAGTGGCCCGTTCTGGAAGTCGCCTGTTCGCATGACGGGAAACGTTTGATCTCCGGCTCCGAAGACAATACCGCGATCATCTGGGATATTGCCACACAGAAAAAACTCATCCTGGCAGGGCATACTGCGCCCGTTGCCTCGGTGGTTTTCTCTCCCGACGACAGCCGCGCGTTTACTGCCAGCGAGGATGGCACCGCCAAACTCTGGGACACTGCGACGGGAAAAGAAATTCTGACGCTCAGCAGCCACTCCCAGGGAGTGACATCGGTAGATTTCTCGCCGAATGGACGGTACGTCGCGACCGGCAGCCAGGATGGTCAGGCGATTTTGTGGCTCACCGTCGACTGGAAAAAAAAGCGGGAGCCACAGGTAGCTGCTGCAAATAATTAGTGGAGTGTCATTTTTGAATTTTGGGGTGATCGAGATCACGGGAGTGCGACAACGGAGCACGTAAACAACACCCTCAGCCCTCAATTCCAAGCTTGACAAAGCACTAGCCGGAGTTCGGGTTAAAAATGAACGTGCCCGTGAAAACCGGGGCGCGGCCGGACATAACGACGCGGACGCGGTGTGACGTAAACCACGGATGGAGAGCTGACAACCGTCGTCGGTCGCTGTTGAACGATGATCGGCTCAGTCGCTGTTACATAGTTGTGCTGTTGCATGAATTCCAGCAGTGGATCGCTGATCCCCTGCTGTTTTAACATGATGATGGTCTGAGGGCTGAGATCAAAAGCGCCTCCCCGGCTGCGAATGGCGCCCATAATCACAGAATCACTGACGCCGCTGTGCGACATTTGCACCACATCACCATTATGGATCGCAGAGCGAGCGATTCTCTCATGGTTTGCCTGGGCGATGGCAACATCACGTTCCTCGCGTGCGTCTTCTGCATTTCCGATCAGGCTTCCTGCGAGACCCCCGGTGGCGGCTCCGATCAAAGCACCGGCGCCTCCGTTGCCGGAATGGCTGCCGATAATCGCCCCGGTAATGGCGCCAATGCCTGCCCCGTTGGCGGCACCAGCCTCGGTATGATTCATCGAACTGCAACCCATGGGCAGCAATCCCAGACATAAAAATGAAAACATGATTTTATGTGACAAACAGGTCATTTGTGTGAATCCTTCCACCCCGACTTTTGCAGTTTTTACAATCCCTGAAGAGTTCAACCCGCGAGACAGACTCTCAGTTTAAACTCCCTTTATCATATATCGGGAATGCAGAGTCCCATTATCAGATAATTTAAACTTTGCCTAGATGAATTTTCGAACCGGCGGATCAACCGAGTTCGGAATCGGGAGAATGTTGCAAGCATAAAATGTTGCGTTGCTCTGTTTTACAGCCGGTATATTTAAAAAAGCCGAAAAACAGTCTTGTCGGTCTGTTCATTTCAACACGGAAAGTTCGCTAAGATTGCGTTGATGGTCTCGACTGTGTTCCAGACTTTAAAACCCCTCAGCTTCCCAGGAAAGTATCTGCGGTATGGAACCGATGAACCCTGATCCGGTCACAATGGTGGTCACAGCGCACCCTGCTCCTGGAAACGAAGCAGAATGGAAGCAGATCTTAACCAGCACCATTCAGGCTTCACTCAAGTTTCCCGGCCACATGGGAACAACGGTGATCAAGCAGGAATCCCGCTTGAAACCCACCTACCAGATTATCATTCGTTTTGACCAGTTGGAAAATCTCGACCACTGGAAGGCTTCCCCGGAGCGCGAACACTGGCTTTCACGATTACACGCTCTCGAACATTGCCCGCCAGCCATTACGCATAATACGGGGCTGGAAACATGGTTTGAATTTTCCCATCACGACGAACAGCCAATCGCCGTTCATCCTCCCAAATACAAAATGGCCATCATCATCTGGATCGCCGTTTACCTGACCGTCATCCCGATCATCAATGTGATTCGCCCTTTCACCAGCGAACTGCATATTCTGATTGGCAGCGCCATCACCACGTCGATCACGGTCCCCCTCATGACCTGGGTCATGATTCCCGCCTTAAGCTGGTTACTGCAAAAATGGCTGTATCCCGTTAAAAAACGCTGACGAGAACGGGAAATATCCATTTGGCAGCGACATCAATCGCGGGGCGCTTACCAGTCGTATACGCCAAGCCGTTCCGGTTTTGGCAGATGCGCTTTGAGCACAAATTGGGGGCGGGGATGGGAATTCACATAAGCGGCGATGTCGAGCGCATCCTGCTCCGAAAGGTTTGCCTCATCCAGAGGCATCGCCACCTTGAGCCATGCAGCAAGCTTATCGTTCTGGCTCAAGCCGGCACCATCGTTGTACGATTGCTCTCCCCAGACGGGGGGCCCTTCTGAAGTTCCCTGCCCTGCTTTCCCGTGGCAGTCGGCGCACTGATTTGCATAAAGTGTGTCTCCGCGTTTCGCGTCAGCCAGCTCGGGTTTGATTTTCAGCGGTTTCACATGGTTCGGCCCTAACGACTTTTCGTGATTCATTTTGATCGGACTGCCCGTCGAGAGCCATGTGATATAAGCAGTAATCGCAATCGACACTTGACTCCCCTTGGGAGGACGCACGCCGTTCTGGCTCCGCATAAAACAGTTCAACACGCGATCTTCTAATGTAATCACGCGTTTCTCGCGCGGTGCCCAGGCAGGATAAGCGGTCGCCGTCCCCAGAAAACTTGCCGCATGCGGCACCGTGCCCGCTTTGAGATGACAGGAACTGCAGGTCAATGCATTGCCGACGTACGCCTTCGATAAGGGGTGCTCGTTTGTTTTCTCAACAATCTCACGTCCGAGCTTGACGATCTCTCCCAGTTCGCCCGGCGGATACTCGGACGGAACACGGTATTCCCCAATCACCACTTCTGCGTCCTGAGCAGATAACGTCGCCATCAGGAAACCACAACCTGCGAAAGCCGCCAGCAAGCTAAACCATTGTTGTCGCATCAAACCGCTCTCTTTGTAAAAACAGGACGTCCCTGGACTGAGTTTGGGCGCACTCAGCCATCTGATCTGACCACACCATTATACACAACCGCTCTGTCTTTGCCCGGTA
>NZ_CALFPF010000676.1 GCF_937919775.1 uncultured Gimesia sp. | reverse complement strand
TGTAGAAAATGTTTCCTGATATCTTAAATTTCATCCTCATTTAGTCTCCAGGGACCTGGGACCACCTCAATATTTGTTATGATTTTCAGAAACCTTGCAAACCATGGGGATAGATCATGCATTTTGCCTTCATCTAATTCGCTATAACAGATTTGGGTTTCCATACTAAAACGATAGTTGAACGGTGAATTTTCAGTATCAACCTCTAAGAATAATTCCCAGCCGAGCGACTCTGCATATCCAACCTGTATGTGGGGTGGATCTTGGTCAGGCTTAAAATAAAAAGGTGATAACTGCAAAGCCTCAGAAAGTTTAGTACCAAGCTGTTCCAAATTTCCTTCAAAGCGAATAAGCACACAAATATAAGCACCATAAACGGCTTTGTTTTTTGAATTCATTTTTATCACCATGAGATTACTGTGTTGTTGGGGCAGAAAAAGGTGTCAGCGACTGGGGCAAAACCTATTAAGAGGAAAGATAGTTATGATCCCACATTTTAGTGTTTTTCATCATTGAGTTCAGGATCGTAGGACACTTTCTCATGTAAACCTCGGTATAAAAACCGGGGCTAACGCCCTGCGGCTAATCAGGAACGTTCTATGGTTCATCGAGAATGCCTTCCGCTCTGTTCTACGAGAATCCCACAAAAACCAATTCCCTGTTCATTTCCCGGTTGTCGCTGTTTCTCGATCAGATACCATGGTAGAACTGAGACAGGTATTACAGGGACTTTCAGGAAATGAAACAGACAGATTCAGTAACAAATAACACGCAGTCATTGCCCGACCCTGATGTGATGTACGCAGCGCTGGTCCGGCGGGACAGCAGTTTTGAAGGCGTCTTCGTGGCGGCGATTCGGACGACGGGCATCTTCTGTCGGCCCTCCTCTTCGGCCCGAAAACCGAAGCCGGAGAATGTTGAGTATTTTCCCGATGCGAAAACCGCGCTCGCGAATGGTTATCGGGAATGTAAAATCTGTCGGCCGCTGGTGGCGCTCGGCTCGACGCCCGAATGGTTACAGCCGTTGATTGAAGAGGTCGAGCAGGATACCAGCATTCGCCTGCAGGCCGAAGATCTGCGGGAACGGGGCCTTGATCCGGTACGCGTGCGTCGCTGGTTTCAGAAACTGCATGGCATGAGTTTCACTGCTTACCTGCGGATGCGGCGCATCAACCAGGCCTTCAGTCAGATTCAACGCAAAACGCCGGTCACGAACGCTGCGTTTCAAAGCGGATACGAATCGCTCAGCGGGTTTGGCGAAGGCTTCAAAAAAACGATGGGGACGGCGCCCGCGAAGAGTAACGGTCAACAGGTGATCGCCGTCAGTCGCATTTTGACGCCACTCGGCCCGATGCTGGCGGGCGCGACGGAGCAGGGGATCTGCCTGCTGGAATTCACGGATCGACGCATGCTGGAGACACAGCTCAACCGACTGCAGAAACATCTGAACGCGAAAGCGCTGCCCGGCGACAGTCGGTTCTTTCCCTTGCTGGAGGCACAACTCCAGGCCTACTTCGCTGGTAAACGCACGGAATTCGATCTGCCGTTGATCACGCCGGGGACCGCGTTCCAGCAGAAAGTGTGGGCGGCGTTGCAAACCATTCCCAGTGGAGAGACCCGCTCGTATCGCGAACAGGCGGAGATCATCGGCCAACCCACGGCGGTGAGAGCCGTCGCACGGGCCAACGGCGATAACCGAATCGCGATTCTGATTCCCTGTCATCGCGTGATCGGCGCTGATGGAAGTCTAACCGGTTATGGCGGCGGTCTGTGGCGCAAGCAACGTTTGTTGGAGATTGAAAACGCTGAAGTTACGCAAGTAAAATGAGCGGAATGGCGCTAGCCACCGGTTTTGTGAAACGGTACGTTTATAAAAAAACGGTGGCTAGCGCCGTGCCGCTCACATTAGGAATGGGATTTTCCGTGCGCGCCCCAGTGTTTCTGATTAAACTCTTCCGATTGGCCGCGGGGGATGGTCAGCGTATTCCAGTTGTCGCCGGCCTGGATGCGGGCGACCTGCACGATCTGGCCGACGTGATAACAGGTATGTCCGAGTGATCGCTGGATCGCCAGAGGCACCGTGTGTGCGTCGCCGCGGATGAAAACGGTTTTTTCCAGATCGTCCGGCGTCAGACTTTTGAGCGATTCCAGCAGCGTCGACCAGCCCCGATTCCAATAGGCCATTAATTCTGCACGGCCTTGAAATGAATCGACGAATTCTCCGTCCCGGTTGCGGTCCGGCTTTTCGCCATCGGTGGTCAAGAAGTCGGTCCAGCGCGAGATCAGATTGCCGGCGACATGTTTCATGATCACGGCGATGGAGTTCGTGTGCTCATCCAGAGCGACACGCAGCCCTGCGTCCGAAACCTGTTCGACGGCCCGCTCTGCCATCTTTTGATTGGCCTCGAACGTGTTGATGGTCGCTGATAGAAATCGGGCTGTGGTGTCCATCGAAACTCCTCTGTTCGTACAACATTTTGCGCTCGTTCATTTTAATCACCGGTAAAAAAAGATTCCATGAACCCGAAACGGACTTGCAGAATGTTGCCTGTACCGTCGGCAAATCTGAGACACTGCCCGGGTCGCCTGTGTGAGTAGCAGAGAATCGGGATCAGCTATATAATCTGCGGTGTCTTCGGTATCAAACGAATCTCGAACCGCAACCTTTCGACCTCTCACTTATGATGGAGAAGTTCTGTATGATCACTTTGGTGGCTGGGATCGTGACGACTGTTGCGGGGGTCTGGATGTTTCGAGTTTCACTTCTCGATCGCGGGTTGAGAAAAAAACTGCTGAAAAATTCTGTTCGAGTCAGAGGAAAGATAGTGCGTTTCGAGTCGGGAACGAAGCAGGATGCCGTCACGGTCGAAACATCGACGCCGGTTGTGGAATATCAGGGACGCGATGGTCAAACCTACGAGTTATATCTCCCGTCGCGACTGAGTTCAAAGCCGTTAACCCTTGGCTCGCCTGTACCAGTCTTTTATGAAAAAGGAAATCCCGGTAATGCGAATGAGGCCCTGCGGATGTGGGACGTGAATCTGCGTTGCGGAATCTGCTTTATGGTGCTGTTGTTCGGTCTGGGACTTCTATTCACACACTATCAGAATACCATCAGCGTTGATTCGCCGCCGACGGAATCTCAACCAGTTGACGACCGCTAATCAGTTCAGAAAAGTGAAACCGATGCAAAAACTCAATCCCTGGACTCCGACCTTCTTCGCGTTGCTATTCTCTGCGACAGCCGTCTTCGAAAGTATCACTCAGGGTAACTGGCTCTACTCTTTCTTTTTTGTCAATGTGCCTTGGATGTTTATGTTTGTGACTTTTGGTCTGTTACAGCTACAGAAAGAAAATGCGGAACTGCGCGCACGGCTGGATGCGCTGGATGGAAAAGCAACCACAGAGACCATGCCCGGAAACCGGGCAGTGAATCCTGTTTGACTGCAACGCTCTGCCAGTGAAACTGGAAGGGATCGCGATTTTTTAAAAAATAACAGTGTTTCATTCTGCGTTCGTTACTGAAGCTATTTTTGTCTGGCGAGGCGTTTTTTGGGGCTCGTTTTTGTTTTCATTTTGCCAGCCTTACGCGTGCCGACAATTCTGCCGATTGCGGACCGCGATGCGCCGAGAGTCGCCAGCGACCGGACAAGCAGGTCAAGTGAAACAGTTCGGTCAGCAACTTCAATTTTGGCGACCCGGGATTGGCTGGAACCGATTCGTTTTGCCAGATCCTGTTGTGTGATATTTAATTGTTTGCGTCGCGTTTTGACTTCCGTTGCCAGCGCCAGCTTCATGTTCACGAGCATTTCTTCGGCCTCGCTGAGTTCCAGAAAATCAGCCGCTGAACTTGCCTTCCAGCCGGCCGCTTCCAGTTTTTTTTGTTTCGCTGCTTTCATTTTGTTGCCTCATCATATTGCTTCAAGCGCCGTTGGCAGTTGTCGATAACAGCCTGAGGCGTCTTTTGGGTTTTCTTAGCAAAAATATCTCCGATGATCACGGCATCAGGATCAAGCCGATACACGATGGCCAAGTCAAATTCTCATCCGGAATCCTTAACTCGTGGCATCGACGACCAATGGAGGGCATCGGGCGACTGTGCGGCAATTCCAGGGATTCGCCACGTTGAAGCCGGCGCAGTAACACACCCGCTTCGATGCGTGCTTCATACGAGAACGGCGGTGTTTTGATCTCGCCTTGCAACCAGACGAGTGGCTTATCCTGCTGATCGTCTTTGCTTTTACTCATGCCGTGAATTGTATGTCATATATGACATGTGTCAAGAGGCGTTTTGGCATATCCCGGTATGAGAAAAATTAGCTTGAGGAAGATCTCCTGTCGCGACAGCGACTAAGAAAACCATCCTCAAATTTCAGCCGTCACGCCGCGATACGTGATCTTAATTCCCTTGGCGGCGAATTTTTCGGTCAGATGCGGGATGTCGTTGTTGTGGACGAGCACGATGACCGCGTCGCCGACGAGCAGCTGGGTATCGGGTGAGATATTCTGTTCCACTTCGCCGTCGGCGCGGCGGATGGCGACGACCAGAAAGCCTCGATCACTGCGGACTTCGATCTTGTCGAGTGTTTTGTTCGCGAATGTGGAGTCGGGTTTTACCAGCAACTCTTCAAACTGCAGACCGAGGTGGCCGAGTTCGTCTTTGATGTCGCCGTTGCTGGTGAGCTGTTCCAGCATGTTTTCCGCGGTGGGCCGCATGATGAGTTGGGCGACTTTGGTGGCACCGATGGCGGTCGGCAACACGACCCGGTTCGCGCCGCAGCCGATCAGTTTTTTCTCGGTCTTCGGATTTTCGCCGCGGGCGATGATCATCACGTCCGGGTTCATTTCCCGGGCGGTGATGGTGACGAACACGTTTGTGGCATCGGCCGAGAGGACCGTCGCCAGGACTGCAGCGCGGCGGATGCCCGCCTGTTCCAGCACGTATTCTTCCGAGGCATCGCCGTTGATGACCCAGTAGCCTTGATCCTCGGCGGCTTTGAGTCGGCGTTCGTCGCAGTCAACGACAACGAACGGTTTTTTTGCCGCGAACAGACTTTTGGCCAGGATGGAACCCATGCGGCCGACGCCGCAGATAATGGTGTGACCTTGCAGGCGTTCAATTTCTTTCGTCATTCTTCTTGCTCCCAGTGCCCGGTTGAGTTCGCCGTCGATCACCATCTGCATGAAACCGCCGATGGTATAAATTACCGCGCCGTAGCCGGAGATGATGACCATGATCGTGAGTGCCCTGAGTGCGGACGACTCGACAGGCTGCACCTCGCCGTAACCGACGCCGAAGATGGTGATGATGACCATGTAGATCGAATCGTCCAACTGCCAGCCGGCGGAGACATAACCGATCACAGCCACGATGCAGATTGTGCAGAACAGGGCGATCCCGGTGATGATTTTGCGGAACGGCCTGGAGTGGTGCTGACTGTTTCGCTGAATCGCCTCTGGTGAGAATAATGATTCAGAATCCGTCATGGCTCGTTTTCTCGTGTGGCCGCGCTGGAGTGATATGTTTTATGAAGAACCAGACAGGAACAGAGCCGAGCCAGGAAATCAATTCCTGGTCGGCTCGTATTCCGAAGGTTCGATTTTTAACTCGGCACTGTTACTTGATGAACAGCATTTCCTGATAGGTTGGCAGCGGCCAGAGATCGTCGGCCACAATACCTTCCAGATCATCTGCTACAGCACGCACCTTATTCATCAAAGGCAGAATCGTGTGGCAGTAGTAACCGGCTTCTGAGAGTAGATCTTCCGATCCGTGCTCAGCGGCAGCCGCTTCCAGCTCGCTGACACCGTCCTGTAAAGCTTTCACCAGTTCGGTGACACGGTCCAGTGTGTTGGTATCGAAATCGTAGTCCAGCATCTTCAGGCTGGCACAGTTGGAAACCAGTTCGCCCTGATAACGGATGGCGGCGGGGAAAATCATCGTTTTCGCCATTTTGATGGTCAGGTTCGATTCGACTTTGACCGACAGGCAATACTGTTCGAGGTACGTTTCGAGACGGCTTGCCAGTTCGCGTTCCGAAAGAACGTTGTACTTGGTAAACAGTTCTTTGACTTCTTTCGTTTCGAGAATCGGCAATGCATCGACGGTCGTTTTAAGATTCAGTAGACCGCGTTTTTTCGCTTCTGCATGCCATTCGTCGCTGTAACCGTCGCCGTTGAAGACAATCGCACCGTGCTCATTGATAATTTCCGTGAGCAGTTTCTGCAATTCCGAATGTAACTTGGCAGGATCGCCGCCGGTAGCTTCTTCCAGACGAGTCGCACAGAACTCCAGTGAATCGGCAACGATGGTATTCATCGCGACCAGTGGACCGGCGATCGACTGATTCGAACCGACGGCACGGAATTCAAATCGGTTGCCGGTGAAGGCAAACGGACTGGTACGGTTGCGGTCTCCTGCATCTTTCGGCAGTGGCGGCAGGACATCAACGCCCACCGTCAGAGTTCCCCTGGGAATGGATGAGTTGGCACCGCCGACTTTGATTTGTTCGAACACGTCAGTCAACTGGTCACCCAGGAAGATCGAGATGATCGCCGGTGGTGCTTCGTTGGCTCCCAGGCGATGATCGTTACTGGCAGATGCGACGACGGCCCGCAGTAATCCCTGGAACTTATGGACGGCACGAATCACGGCGGCACAGAACAGCAGGAACTGTGCATTTTCGTGTGGAGTATCACCTGGATCGAGCAGGTTGCCTTGTGAGCGGCTGCCCATGGACCAGTTGACGTGTTTACCGGAACCGTTTACGCCGGCGAATGGTTTTTCATGCATCAGGCAGACCATGCCATGTTTCTCTGCGGTACGTCGCAGTGTGGTCATGAGCAACTGCTGATGGTCAGTCGCGATGTTCGCTGATTCAAACAGCGGTGCGATTTCATACTGCCCCGGTGCCACTTCGTTGTGACGGGTTTTGATCGGGATGCCCAACTTGAACAGTTCGCGTTCTGCTTCAAACATGAACGCCAATACGCGATCGGGGATAGCTCCGAAATAGTGATCGTCGAATTCCTGACCTTTAGGAGGTTTGGCTCCGAACAGGGTTCGACCGGCAGTCAGCAGGTCAGGACGTGCAAAGTAGAAATTACGGTCGACCAGGAAGTATTCCTGTTCCGGTCCTGCTGTGGAAGAAACCAGATCGCCTTCCGTATGCCCGAACAGTTTCAGAATGCGTTGTGCCTGAACATTCAAGGCCTGCATCGAACGGAGTACGGGAGTCTTTTTATCGAGGGCTTCACCGGTCCAGGAAACAAAAGCCGTGGGAATACAGAGTGTAGTTCCGTTGGAATTTTCCAGAATGTAAGCAGGGCTGGTAACATCCCAGATGGTGTAACCGCGGGCTTCGAATGTCGCACGGATACCGCCGGTGGGGAAGCTGGATCCATCGGGTTCGCCCTGAATCAACTGGGAACCGCTGAATTCGGCAATCGCGCCCCCTTCACCATCGGGGGAGAGGAAACTGTCATGTTTTTCGGCTGTCGAACCAGTCAGTGGATAGAAGACGTGGGCGTAGTGGGTGGCCCCTTTTTCGATGGCCCAGTCTTTGATGGCGGCGGCGACAACATCAGCTGTCGAGCAGTCGAGTTTTTTTCCGCCTTCAATGGTGCTGATCAGATTTTTGTAGGTTTCTTTGGGCAGTCTGCTTTTCATTGCGATCTTGGAAAAGACATTCGCATTAAAGAGTTGCCCGGTGGGGGTTTGCTGAAAATTCATGGGTGGATGGTTGGGCTGATAACCTGTCACAGCGGCAATGGCTGCAGAACGTGCGGAGCCGAGCGTAGCTTTGCTTCCATTGTTGGAACCAGAGTAAGTGATGGGCGAGTTAGAACTTTGAATTTCTGTGTTCACTTTTTTGACCTTTTTCTTTGGGCGAAAATACTGCTTACGTCTTTTTACATGTAGGGGACAACAGACTGCGAAACCGGAATCGTTGATCTGATTCCGGACTGCAAACCACTTGGTATTTTTACAATTTGCTTTTCAAGCGAACTGAACATGCTGTTCGTTTGCGCGATGGCTTCATGCAGAATTGCGCAGAACTCCCTGAAAATGAAAGCATTAGAGCTATTTGAGCAGAATATGTGCCAAATGCTTTGCAGTTTTCCGTTTTACACGGCTCAGTCCGGAGATACCAGCTACCGGGGTCCCCAATTGAGGTAGTTCCCTTATGAAATACCAGCCAACCAACCATTTTTCACTCGGATTTTGGCAGTTTTCTGAGACCTTACCTAATCAGAATCGATCCAGTTTTTTTCAGCCTTTTACGGGGGCTATTCCTGAGGTTACTTAATAAAACCCCCTGATTGCTCATTTGAAATGCATGGGCTGCCTTCGAAAGCAGCAGGGTGCCCTTGAGGGCAGGCAATACTCTAGCTCGTGGGTGTCCCGAAAGTGGCTTCGTACGGAATTTTACGTGTTAAAGCATCGGTAG
>NZ_CALFPF010000675.1 GCF_937919775.1 uncultured Gimesia sp. | reverse complement strand
GTCTCTATCCGATTCAGGCCTGGTACATATCAAGCCACTTCAACATTTAACGAATCTGAATCTGTATGATACGAACGTGAGTGATGCAGGATTATTACATCTCAAAAATCTCAAGAAGTTGAAAACACTGAATCTACTCAGAACGAATGTTACCAATCAGGGAATCCAGGAACTCCAAGCCGCGCTGCCTGACTGCAAAATTCAATTCACGAACAGGCCATCCGCGAAATCCCAGCAAGCCATCGCTGCTTTGAGAGCCTTGCGGGCTAATGTCATGACTGACAGACAGCCACTGTCTCAGTTGCTCACAGCGGAAAAAGTGATCTCAGTCAGTCTGTTTGGAAAACAGGTGACTGACGCGCAGTTACAACATTTAAAGGAATTTCCCACTCTCAAATCTCTCAGTATTCAATCTTCGGGAATTACTAACGAAGGGCTCGTCCATCTGGCCGGTCTGAAGGAACTGGAAAAACTGTGGTTATCGGGAGCGCAAATTACCGACGAGGGGCTGCCTGCTCTCAAAGGGTTTACCAAATTGTACGATCTGGATTTGAGTCGAACCAGCATCACCGATGCCGGACTCGCCTCGCTGAAACAATTCCCCGCTCTGAAAAGGTTGCAGCTCGGCAGCCTGCCGATCACCGATGCAGGGCTTGTCCATTTAAAAGGGCTTACCAATCTGGAAACGTTGCGGATCGATAGTACTCAGATTACAGGGGCCGGCCTTCAAGAATTGAAAGCGTTACCCAAACTGAATTCATTGGATTTAACGCTGACGCCAATCGATGATTCCGGTTTGAAGCATCTCGCCGGCTTATCCCATTTGACAACTCTGGAACTCACATCTACGAAAATAACTGGTGCTGGTTTAGCTTACCTGACGCCATTCAAAGAACTCACTTCGTTGGGGCTTGGTTTTAATCAGATCGATGATGCCAGTCTGGCGGGGCTGTCGCAGTTCACGAAACTACGCTCCTTGAATCTCAGAAAAACCGCGGTGACCGATGCCTGCCTGGTTCATCTGCAGAAGCTGACTGACTTGAAGAGCCTGAACCTGCAGGAAACGAAAATCACCAGTACGGGCCTGGAGCAGTTAAGCGGCCTTGGTCAGATTTCGGTGTTGAATCTGCAGGACACACAAGTTGATGACAGCGGGCTTAAAGCGTTAAAATCATTGCACCTGTTGCAGAGACTCAATTTGTATGGCACACAGGTCACGGATGCCGGCCTGGAGCATTCAAAAGAGAGAACGGTCAAGCTGACAGAGCTGAATCTGCACGGCACCAGGGTTACGAAATCAGGCGTAACATCATTTCGCGCACTCCATCCCAGAAGCATGATTCTGGCTTCGCCCCCTGATTCCGCAGATATGCAGGCAATCATTAAGCGGCTTAAAGATTCAGGAGTCCACTTCTTTCGTTTGAATCGGGAATTGAATGCGGAAGCTTTTGTCGTCAGATTTGATGAGTACTTCAGTCAGAAGCATGAGAAAGAACAGATTCATACGCTGTTAAAACTCCTGCCCGAGATCAAGCACCTGGAAGAGTTAGAGATTAAGAGCAAGGAGTTGAGTGATGCCGGTCTCGAACCACTACAGTATTTATCTGATTTGAAGAGACTCCGATTATTTGGTGCTCGGATCACGGACCACGGTCTGAAACAATTATCGGGCCTCACCAAATTGGAACAATTAACCATTGACGACTGTAACATTACCAACGCGGGGCTGGCGCACTTAAAAAAACTGAGCAGACTGCAATCGCTCAGACTGCCCCGCAATAAAATCACGGAACACGGCTTGAAGCATCTATCCGGTTTCACCAGCCTTCAGGCTCTGGATCTCAGTTACAACAAAATCTACAGTGACGGGTTAGTGCATCTCAATTCTTTGTCGAAGTTAACGAGCATCAATCTTGATCACACCAAAGTCGCAGATCAGGGCTTTATCGAATTAGCGAAGCTGCCGAAACTGAATTCGCTCAGCCTCGTAGCAACATTCACGACGGATGGGGGCACGCCGCACTTAAAATCCATCAACAGCCTGCAGAAATTGAATCTGAAGGAAACCCATATCACGGATCGAGGCCTGAAAGATCTGGAAAACCTGCGGCGTGTCAGCAATTTGAATCTGAACGGCACCAAGGTGACATTACAGGGAGTGAAATCGTTTCAAGCGGATCATCCCCGTTGCCAGATTGAATACAGGATCCTGCTTTCAATGGAATCGCAGCAAATTGCAGAGATCCTTAAGACATGCGGCGCCTCTGTCAGTATCATAAAACAAGGCAATTTTGAATTCATCCATTCTGTCCATTTCTCGCAAACAAACCAGGCGTTTCAGAAGTATGAACACATTGATCACCGTCTGATTCATCTCAAGGAATTAAAACATCTGGAACGACTCACGATTAATAATCAGAACGTCACTGATGCCGGTTTGAGGCATCTGCAGCATCTAACCAGCCTGAAATACTTAACGATCACTGGCCCCAAAATAACCGATGCCGGGATTCAACATTTGAGCGGTCTGACGAATCTCCAGCATCTGGATCTATTCGAGACACAAATTACCGATCAAGGTTTCGGCTATCTAAATCGATTCCCGTTCCTGGAAAATTTGTCGATTTCCTCTACAAAAAATACTACGTCGGGAATCGCACAGCTGACAGGTCTCCCCAAATTGAAAGCGCTTCATCTGAACAGGACGGACCTGGATGATGCAGGATTAGCGGCAATACATTCATTTTCCAATTTGCGCAGCCTGTTTTTAACAGAGACGCGCATTACCGATGCCGGGCTGGAACACTTGAAAAACTTCAAATTTCTTTCTCACCTTTATCTGCAGAATACGGGGGTCACCGACGCGGGGCTCGCTCATCTGAAAACAATCATGACTCTGACCAGGCTCAATTTGAACGAAACCAAAGTCACGCCCGACGGCGCGAAAAGATTCCAGACAGATGTCCCGAAATGCAAAGTGGAATATACGATCCCGCTCGGAAAAGAAGATCAGGCCGTGATGGAATCGCTCAGAAAACAGGGGGCGAATGTGGCCATCACGAAACAGGGTTTTCAGGCGGTTTTGGGCGGCGTCACATTTTACGACTGGAGAAGACAGAACACTGTAGAGCACATCGATGCCCTGTTGGCACTCCTCAAAGATGTAACCACTTTGGAACAGGTTTATGTTTTAGAAACTCAGGTCACGGATATTGGGCT
>NZ_CALFPF010000674.1 GCF_937919775.1 uncultured Gimesia sp. | reverse complement strand
GCTCTGCATAAAGGGGCTTCAGCAAGTCATACGCCTGTTGACCTTTTCGTTGAAAAATGAATAGATCCGCTTTGAGCAGCAGGCTTTCGAAATCCTGCGGGTCGATCAGCAATGCCTGGTCAACGTGAGCGACCGCAGCTTCCATCTTCCCCTGATTTCGATCGATCAATGCCAGATAACGCAGCGGCGTAATCGATGCAGGCTGCCGTTCCAGACACCAGCGTGCTTCCCGCTCTGCTGATTCCAGATCCCCCGTGTAAAGTGCCGCATAAGCCAGATTCAAATGCGCCTCAAATAATTCCGGCTCCAGATAAAGTGCCTGCTTGAGCGGTCCGATCATTTCACTGGTTCTGCCCGCCTGCTTCAGAATGCGGGCCACCAACATGTGGTTCTGTGCCTGATTCGCCCCCAGCTCAATACTGCGTGCGGCATATGTGAGCGCCCCGTCAGAATCCCCTTGCTGGAATAACAGTCGCGCCAGTTGCTCCTGATACCGACTCTCTTCCGGATATTCGCGGATCAGAATGAACAATGCCGGTTTTGCCTGCAAGGGGAGGTCCTGTTCCATTGCAATTTCGGCGATGGCTTCGACGGCTGCATAATACCGGGGATGCTGGGGAGTCACATGCGAAAAATTTTCCAATGCCTGAAAGGGAGCGCGGTCCTTGATCAGTTCCCCCAATTGAAAGTGCGCGAATTCATCGTCCGGATGTTGCTGCAAATAGGCAATCAACTCTTTTCGTCGGGTTTTATCCGATTTCTCTCCCGACTCTTGAGTTTTTACAGCCGGTTCCGATTTCTGCGGAGGATCTGTTTCCTTACGACCGGAAAGATAAAATACCAGCAATGCCAGCAACCCCACGCCGGCGACAATCGACCCGCTTGAGAAGAAAACCCCTTTTTCAGGTTTTGAAAAGGGTTTGATCAGGTTATCCGGTTCCGGCTGGCTATTCATCATCATGGCTGTATTTGAGACAACTCTCGCGAAGCGCTGGTTCCTTCTATCAATGTATAACGGCCCCCCGGTTGTAAACCAGACCAGATTTCCGTTTTCCCTTGAGGCCAGGTGACTTTCGCTGATACCGGTGTCTGACTCTTTCCCAAGCCAGCTAAGATCCCGCCTTCGTCCGCGGAAAGATAACTGCTGCTCCCCCGCCGATAACGCGTCAATTTTCTGGAATCTGTTGTCAGCTCCACACGCGCACCAATGGCGCTGCGATTGGAAGTCGTACCGATTAATTTTAAAGAAATACTTGGACCGGCGGACAGCGAACGATTTTCCAGCAACACCAGCTTCCCGTTCAAATGGGAGACCGCAAGATCGGCCAGTCCATCCCGATTAAAATCAGCAACGGCACAGCCTCTCCCCACTTGCTTATTCTGAAAGAAAGTCCCTGCCGATGCGGAATCGTCAAGAAACCGTGCCCCTCCTTGATTCAGAAACACTTGTGGTTCCTGCTCATAAGGCTCATTTTTCCCCAGCTGGGCCAGTCGATCGTGAACATGACCATTGGTCACGAACAGGTCTTCCCAGCCGTCATTATTGAAATCCAGAAACGAGGCACCAAACCCCAGTCGCACACGACTGGGCGCCGCGAGCCCTGTTTCATCCGTCACATCCAGAAAAAACAGAGCCCCCGCCCCCTCATTGCGGTACAACGTATTTGTTTCGCCGTAATAATTCGTGACAAATAAGTCGATCTGGCCATCGCCGTTATAGTCTGCCCCGGCAAGCCCCATGCCTGCCTCACGGTCTCCGGAACGATTGAAGGCGAGACCGGCAATCAATGCCTGATCTGTGAAAACCCCCTGCCCGTCATTCACCCACAACTGGTTCGCAACGGAGTCATTAGCAACATAAATATCCATGTCCCCATCATGATCAAAATCAGCAGCAAACACGCCCAGCCCCTGTCGGGCAGGCTCGTTGTGCAAGCCTGCTTTTTTTGACATATCGAGAAATGTCCCATTTCCCAGATTCCGATAGACCACATCATATTCCCCGCGCACATAACGGGGATGACAAACGAAATAAACGCGTGTTCCATCAACGTTACGGCTGCAGATGGGATACTGTTCCCGATCAATCTCCAGATAGTTCACCACATACAGATCGAGTAAACCATCGCCATTCAGGTCGGCCCAGGTGCAACTGGCCCCGTACCCCGGATCATCCACTTGCGCTGACTGTGAAGTATTGGAAAATGTGCCGTCTCCGTTATTGCAGTACAACAGATTCCGGCCGAACTGACTCACATACAGATCGTCAAATCCATCGTGATTAAAATCCCCGACGGCAATTCCCATCGAGTAACCGAAATCGATTAATCCAGCCGACGTGGTGACATCCTGAAACAGACTGTTACCCCGGTTCTGATACAGACGATTTGACAATGCCACATCGCTCACATCGCGCTGCGTGTTCTTCGCCGTCTGCCACTCTTCACCTTGCGCACAATACAAATCGGGAAAGCCATCATTGTCGAAATCAATCCAGCCGACGCCCGACCCCATCATCAAATGCAGGTGACGTTTCAAAGTCAAAGGTGACCGATGCTGAAACTGAAGCTGAGAGGCTGCCGTCACATCCTGAAAGAGAATCTCCGGCTGTTTTTCATCAGCAGAAAGGAAGGAGCCACAAAAAAACACCGCCAGACAACTGAAGCAGAAGATCCCACGCGCGCTTCTCAGCAGGAAACAGGCAGTGCTGTTATTAGAAAGGAAACTGATCATCCAATTTCGCCTCTGAGAGTTCCACCAGAAATTGCGATAATCGCTCAACGAGAATCTGCATCAGTTTCTCCCCCTTCTCGGCGGTCGCCTGATGCGGATTGCCCGATCCCGAATTGGTCGTCAATAAATGCCACGGACGTGTAATACTGACCCAGCCCTCATTCACCGCGGAGAACCGAGTTGAGTTGGTCGCACCATCGTCGGCATTCAAGGCGCCCGTTTCTGCATTCCGGGAAACGAGATGTGGAAAATAAGCCAGCGCCAGCGATGTTTCCATCTCACCGGCATGGTCATCCGGGTTCACAAAGATCTCGGGTTTCACATCGGCTGTGGTTCCGCGAAACCAGTCCGCCAGAAAGATCTGCACCGGCGTTGAACCGTGTAACTCCCGCAACAACGGTTTAAAATCGTTGCCGCCATGACTGTTTAGAATCAGCAGTTTGTGTACGCCATGATTGGCCAGCGAATCAACGAGGTCAGCAATGATCTGTCCCAGCGTGGAAGGATTCACATTCATCGACAGGGGAAACGCACTCTGGTTAGTTTCCGTGCCGTAAGGAATCGGGGGCAGCATGACCACTTTCGCGCCCCGCTGATGAGCGGCTTCACAAACGCGAGAACTGATCGCGTCTGCTTCATAAGTGTCGGTTCCATAAGGGAGATGCAGATTATGTGGCTCCGTGGCCCCCATCGGCAAAACGGCCACTTGGTAGGGATTCTCTTTCACATAAGCGTAATTGATTTCGGACAAAATCCAGGGACGCATCGCAGGTTCAGCCGCCACTCAACTATCTCCTTGCTCTGTTGATTGTATTAAACAAATTCTCGGGATCCTGCTTTCATTCTAGCAGGTTAGACTCTACGCCTCATTCGTGGGCAGGCAGATATTTCAATTATATACATTCTTCCCCTGTGTTTCTCTGTATTCCAATGAACTTCCTGTGTAACCTGATGGAGAGCAGATCATTTTCCCTGAAGGAGTCCCCCATGGCCAACTGGTATGTAAAACGCGGCAGTCAAACGGCAGGTCCCTTGACCCAGGAACGTCTGAAAGAACTGGCAGTCGAAGGCAAGGTCCAGAAATCCGATCTCGTCAGGAAAGGCGAGGAGGGTCAGTTTATCCCCGCAGGCCAGATCCCCGGACTGATTCCGGAAACGGACGACTGGGACGAATTCGAAGCCGAAACGCAATCGCACTCCCAAACTGCGGCTCCGAAAAAAAGCAATACGACGCTGATTGTCATCCTCGCGGTGTTCGCCGGAGGCCTGTTGCTGATCGTACCGATTCTGCTGGCATTACTCTTGCCGGCCGTGCAACAGGCCCGTGAAGCAGCACGCCGCTCTCAATCAAAAAACAATCTGAAGCAGATCGGCCTGGCCCTGCACAACTATCACGATACACATCAGGTGTTTCCTCCCGGTGCCATCGAGACAACCGATGGTAAACCTTATCACAGCTGGCAGACTCAAATCCTGCCCTTTATCGATCAGGCACCGCTTTACAGTGATATTGATTTTGATAAACCCTGGGATGATCCCGGCAATCAGATCATTTTTCAGCAGGAGATCCCCGCGTACTTAAACCCGACGATTGAAGAAAAAGTCTCACCCGACGGTTATGGCCTTTCACATTATGTCGGCAATGAACTCGTTCTCAAGAAAAATGCAGGTCTGCGCATCCGGAATATCACGGATGGCACTTCAAACACCATCGTCGCGGTCGAAACAGGCGAAAACTTCAAACCCTGGGGAGACCCGACCAATCTTGCCGTTCCAGGTAATATGATGGGCCCTGGTAAGAAAACGGCTTATCGAGGCGGAAACCACGTCCTGCTGGGGGACGGCAGCGTGCGCTTCGTCTCGGAAAATATTGACCCGGCGGTGCTAAAAGCATTGAGCACACCTGATGGCGGTGAAGTGGTTGGTGAATTCTAGGAAGAGCTTATTTCATCGTTTTAAGGGTGATTCTCAGGAAAGCGACCTTTAGCAAAATTGGATTCACCGCGGCTAACGCCCTGCGGCTGATGATGATTTCAGCCATTAGCCGCAGGGCATTAGCCCCGGTTCTTCATCTCGCAGAGATGAAACCTCATACTAATGCCGGGCTTCGTAAAGCTGAACGACGACTCCGTCCAGAAAACCGGCCAGTCGCGTGGCTGCGCGTGAGGCATCGCCGCGCATCTTCCACATTTCTTTGATGCTTTCCGGACGTTTGAAGACGGCGCCCAAAGCGGCCCCTGCCCGTACGGCTCCGGTTTCGCCGAGAATGGACATCACTTCCGGAGGCAGGTCCGCGGAACAATCGTCGCTGATCACCCGAATCGCCATGAAGCCTTTTTTCTCAGCAGCACAGACCTGCGCCACCGCCAGGCTTTCGAGATCGACCGCGAGCGCATCGTACTTTTCCGCCAGTTGTAATTTTTCCTCGACCGTGCGGACGATTTGATCGGTATTGATGATCCGGCCGACATAGAGCCCCTGTTCCGGATCTTCCGGAAAATGAACATCGTTTTTCAGTTCCTGACCGTGCAGGTCAGCTACCGAAGTCGCGACAACAATATCGCCGACTTTCATCCCGGTCTGTAATGCACCTGAAAACCCGACCGAGAGCACCCAGGGGGGGGAATGCGCATCGACCAGCGCCTGCGTCGCAGCACGGGCGCGGGCAAAACCCACTCCCGTTTGTACGACGGCCACCTTAATCCGATCCAGAAATCCGCCCCGAAACACATACGAACCGCCGGTATATTTTTTGACGTGCTCACAGCGATCCAGAAAGGGCTGGATCTCCATCGGCAGAGCACAAACCAGCCCTATATCCGCATGCGCTTTATCGATTTCGGGCTGATTCAAGAAGCATGTTCCTTTTCGAACTGACTCATCACTTCGATTAATTTATCGACGCCTGACTCGGGGAATGCGTTATAAATACTCGCCCGCATCCCGCCGACACTGCGGTGGCCTTTCAAGCCATCCAGACCGGCGGCAGTTGCCTGCTTGATGAATTTAGCGTCCAGACTGTCATCGCCGGTCACGAACGTCACATTCATCAGCGAGCGGTCTTTTTTCGCAGCCGTCGGCTTAAAGAGCTGGCTCTGATCCAGATAATCGTACAGTTTACCCGCTTTGGCCTGATTTTTCTGCGCCATGGCCGTTAATCCGCCCTGATCTTTCAACCATTGCAGAACGCGTCCCAAAACATAAATCCCGAATGTCGGCGGCGTATTGTACATGGACCCCGCTTCAGAGTGCGTCCGGTACTGCAGCATCGTGGGAAGATCAGTCGGACCCTGTGCAATCAGATCGTCCCGAATGATGACCAGCGTCACCCCGCTCGGCCCCAGATTCTTTTGCGCACCCGCGTAAACAAGACCATATTGAGAGATCTCGATGGGTCGGGAAAAGATATCGCTGCTGGCGTCGCAAATCAGCGGAATCCCCGCCGGTACGACAGGCTCGGTCGCAAACTCGGTGCCGTAAATTGTATTATTCGAGGTAAAATGCACATAAGCTGGTTTCTCACTCAGAGAAACTTCCTCGGGAATATAAGAAAAGTTCTTGTCTTCGCTGCTGCAGGCGACATTCACTTTCCCGAACAATTTGGCCTCTTTGACCGCTTTTTGGGACCAGGAACCGGTGACCAGATAATCGGCTGTCTGATCTTTGGAAAGCAGGTTCATGGGAATCATGGAAAACTGTGTGGAAGCGCCCCCCTGCAGAAACAAAACTTTGTAATTATCAGGGATCGAAGCAATTTCCCGGCAGAGGGCTTCTGCCTCATCATAAACGGCGATGAAGGCTTTACTTCGGTGGGAGTGCTCGAGAACACCGATGCCCGTGTCGCCCAGTGAAATCAGATCCTGTTGTGCCTGTTCCAGTACGGAAAGAGGAAGGGCAGCGGGTCCCGCAGAAAAGTTGTAAATTCTTTCTGTCATTTTAGATATCTCAACATCATTTGCAGACGGAAATAGTGTTTCCGCCCTGAGTAACCTGTTTGGTGTCAATAATACGGACGTGAATAAAACTCTTGGAACCATCCTTGAGGATATTGGCAAGCGTTCGCTTGTTTTGCCATTCAGCATCGATATTATGGAGTCTGCTTTTCTTCGTGAATGGAGCAGAGCGAAATTATCCAGAATTCCCAAGAATAGTAATGTTTTCCGGCGAGAGATTGCCCCGTTAGATTGATCTGTTAATTAATGTCTAGTTCTCCAAATCCGCTTTCCCGAGGGCCTCGTCTCCAGTCCTTTCAACCGCCACAAGGCGATCTGACGATCATGGCAGGCTCGGGTAACCCCTTACTTTCGCAAGCCATTGCTGATGAACTGGGCATCCGTCTGACACCCTGTGAAGCCCACCAGTTCAGCGAAGGCAATATTTTTGTTCGTATTCTGGAAAATGTCCGTGGGCGCGACGTTTATATTATCCAGGGCGTCCATTCGCCGGTAAACGACAATTTCGTTGAACTTCTGTTCTGGATCGACGCTTTGAAACGGGCCAGTGCCCAGCAGATCACCGCGGTCATCCCTTTTTTCAGCTATGCCAAAGGGGACAAAAAAGACGAACCTCGCGTTTCGATCCGGGCGCGTGTCTGTGCAGACGCGATTGAAGTCGCCGGGGCGAACCGCGTTTTGACGATGGATCTGCACAGCCCTCAGATTCAGGGTTTTTTCAGTGTTCCCGTCGATCATCTCTACGGTCGGCATGTCATTTGTGAACATGTCCGCAAACTGAATATCGAAAATCTGGTCGTCTGCAGCCCCGATGTCGGGTTTGCCAAAGAAGCATCCGATTTCGCGAAACTGCTGGGAACGCCGGTCGTCATCGGGAACAAACTCCGCAAAGATCACACCGAAACGGTGGAAGTTCTGGAAGTGATTGGAGAAGTCGCAGGCAAGAATATCATTCTGGTAGACGACTTCACCATTACAGGACGCACCCTGATCAGCATGGCTGAAGTCCTGAAAAAGAAGGGAGCCAACGACATTTACGCAGCCGTCACACACGGCGTATTGTCAAGAGGCGCCGCGGAACGCATCGGTAACAGCCCTTTGAAAAAAATGTTTATGACCAATACGATAGAAACGCAGATCGATCCTCTGCCGGAAAACATCGAGGTCATTTCGGTCGCGCACTCCTTTGCTGCTGCGATCCGCTCCATTCATGACCGGACGAGTGTCAGTACCCTGTTTCCGGAAAAGCGACCGAAGAATTAATCACTCATTCTAATTGCTCACTGTCAGAGAAAAATCAGGACGTATGACAAATACAGGCAAGAAGCTGACCCCGATGATGGAGCGATATCTGGAAGTCAAACGCCAGAATCCGGGAACCATCCTGCTGTTTCGCATGGGCGATTTCTACGAACTTTTTAACGAAGATGCGGAAATCGCAGCCCGTGTTCTGGGAATCACACTCACCAGCCGCGATAAAACTTCCAGTAATCCGACGCCGATGGCAGGTTTTCCGTATCATTCGCTGGACAGCTATCTCTATAAGCTGATTCACGCCGGTTACAGAGCCGCAATCTGCGATCAGGTTGAAGATCCCAAAACGGCCAAGGGCATGGTCAAACGCGAAGTCACCCGTGTCGTGACCCCCGGCACGCTGACCGATGACGCCTTGCTGAATCCGCATGAGAACAACTTTCTGGCCAGCATCTATTTCGGCAAATCCACTATCGGACTCGCCTGGCTGGAACTCTCCACCGGTCGCTTTCTGACATCCAACACAACGGCAGAACATCTGGTTGACGAACTGGCCCGCATTCACCCGGCCGAGTGTATTTTCGCGGAAGGCAACACCGCGCTGCAAAATGCCATCGGCCATTTAGACACCATGCTGACCGAGCGGCCTTCCTGGTCGTTCGCGCAAGATGAGTGCGAAAAACGGCTGCTGGAACATTTCGGCACCAAAACGCTGGAAGGGTTTAATCTGGAATCGAACACTCCCGCGATCACAGCCGCGGGCGCTTTGCTCGAATACGTTCAGGACACCCAGAAAAGTTCGATTCCGCATATCAACCAGATTGAACCGTACGAACGCGGCGACCGCCTGCTGATCGATGAAGCTACCCGGCGCAGCCTGGAACTGACACGCACCATCCGCGAAGGCAAACGCGAAGGCAGCCTGATTTCGGTCCTCGATGAAACCGTCACCTCGATGGGAGCCCGCCTGCTCACAGACTGGATTGCCAACCCGCTGACGAGTCTTCCCGAAATCCAGAAACGGCTCGACTCGGTTGAAGAACTCTCACAGAATCCGGTTCTCTGCCATGATGTGCGTGAACAACTGGCGAAAACGTATGACCTGCAGCGTCTCACCGCACGCATCGCCACAGGCCGTGCCAACGCCCGTGACCTCAGTTTTCTGGCCCAGTCTCTGGCATTACTTCCCAAACTGAAAGCGAAACTCGCCGGTCGCAAATCGGAACTGCTCCAGAAACTCGAAGTCGGCATCGATCTCTGTGCTGAAGTGCGGGCGGATATTGAAGCCATGATCGTGGAGGAGCCTCCACTGACGCTCAATGAAGGGGGCGTGATCTGCAAAGGATTTAATGCCGAACTGGACGAACTGCGTTCCCTTTCCAAAGGGGGCAAAGAATGGATCGCCGGTTATCGCAACGAGGAAGCGGAGCGGATCGGCATTCCGAATCTGAAAGTCGGCTTCAATAAAGTTTTTGGATATTATCTCGAAGTTTCCGCCGCCCAGGCTGCGAAAGTTCCCGAGCACTATATTCGCAAACAGACTCTCAAGAATCAGGAGCGTTATATCACGCCTGAGCTGAAAGAGTACGAAGAAAAAGTGCTCAAGGCAGAAGACAGTGCGATTGAACTGGAACTGAGACTGTTTCATGAGTTGAGGGAACGCGTCGCCAAAGAAGCACCCCGCACACAAAAAACCGCGGAGGTTCTGGCGCAAATTGACGTGCTCTTCGGACTGGCTCATCTCGCGACCCACGCAGGTTATACGCGTCCGGAGATCACGGAAGAACCGGTTCTCGATATCAGGGAGAGCAGGCATCCCGTTCTCGACCGCCTGCAACCCTCGGGCGAGTTTGTTCCCAACGATGTGTTACTCGGCGATCCTTACGGACGGGTTCAAATCATTACCGGCCCCAACATGGCGGGAAAAAGTACTTACATTCGTCAAGCGGCGCTGCTGACTCTCATGGCGCAGATTGGTTCTTTCATCCCCGCCAGTGAAGCGCGGATCGGAATTGCAGATCGAATCTTTGCACGCGTGGGTGCCAGTGACGAACTGAGCAAAGGTCAGAGTACGTTCATGGTCGAAATGACGGAAGCCGCCCGTATTCTGAACTCGGCTACGGAACGCAGTCTGGTGATACTGGATGAAATTGGACGCGGCACCAGTACCTATGACGGAATTTCTCTGGCCTGGTCCATGACCGAATACCTGCATGACCGGATTAAAGCCCGCACCCTGTTCGCTACGCACTACCACGAACTCACCGAGTTGACCCAAACGCTCAAGCAGGCCAGTAACTGGAATGTCGCCGTACATGAGCAGGATGGGGAAATCGTGTTTCTGCACAAAATCGTGGAAGGCTCAGCAAACAAAAGTTACGGGATTCATGTGGCCCGTCTGGCTGGTGTCCCGGATCAGATTATTCAACGAGCCAATCAGATTCTTTCCACGCTCGAAAAAGATCACATCGACGCCAGCAGCGGAAAAACGACCATCCCCCCGCGTCCGCAAAAACAAGCGACGCATCAGCAGCTTTCCCTGTTCGGTGCCGCCCCCCACCCCGTACTCGACGAAATCAGAGATTTAAACGTCGATCAAATGACACCTCTGGCGGCATTGGAAGAATTATACAGAATTCGTGAACAATTGAACTAATTGACAAATAATCTTTTTTCACTGCTTTTCAGTTGAAATCAAAACCAAAATGTGTACACAATAATACAAATTGTTGGTACACAAGTGCCTTACCTGTTTTGATAGAAGCT
>NZ_CALFPF010000673.1 GCF_937919775.1 uncultured Gimesia sp. | reverse complement strand
CGTACTGACTAAGGAAGGTCGTGAAAAGATCATTCGTTATTTGAAAAACATCACGCATTTGCTGGTAAAATCTCAATCGGATGAGGGTTTTTGGGATAAAAACTGGGATGGTCACGAACTGGATTTGTCATCGGAGAAAGCATTTACGCCCCGTGCTCGGAGAATATTAGCAACGGGGCATGCCATGGAATGGTGGGCATTAGCCCCACAAGAGGTTCTGCCCCCCGCAGAAACGCTCCAGAAAGCGGGCCACTGGCTCGTCAACAGCATTCAGGAAATGCCTGAATCCGAAATTAAAAACAGTTATACATTTCTGTCGCATGCCGGCCGTGCTCTGGCCCTGTGGAGAGGAAAATTTCCCTCACAGGTCGACTTATCTCATCAGGGAAAGTGAAATTTCCGGAGTAAGCTGAGCGGATTTATCCAGAGTCGGAATTTGTAAATCAGAATACCAACCCGCTTCAGCCACCTGCTGATCACCGCGTACTCAAATTCTGCCACGATGTGCACCGAAGGTTACACTTGGTTTCGATGTGTTAACTGTTGGATACGCCGCCTGGTGTTGCGCGACTTCCCAAATGACAGAGAGCTGATTTTTACTTGAAAAGTGCTTATTAACCGATTGTTACTGATTTTAAGGACTGTGGCGCTAAAAAAAGTTAATGGAGATCGGCATGAAATGCAATGTGAAGTGAAAATACGAAAAATATGCATTGTGGGTCAAAATGGCACATCGTCTGCTGTTAAAACGAAACGTCTGCGTAGGGCGTATGCGGACAGGCTAATTTGAAATTTACGCGGATGTTAAAAACTACATGTTTATGTGGTGCGTCCAGTAAGAATTAACCATCTGATTAAAGTGAGGAGTACGAATGAAGATGTTTCAGCAGTTGTGGAGCGATGAAAATGGTTTCGTCGTTTCAGCAGAACTTGTGCTGATCGCTACTGTGTTGGTTCTCGGTATGATTGTCGGGTTGACCACACTTCGTGATCAGGTAATCGCAGAATTGGCAGACGTTGCCGCTGCATTCTCTAACAGCAACCAGAGCTATTCTTTCTCTGGAATCACAGGGCACTCATCAAGCACAGCAGGGTCTATCTTTGATGACAATACCGACTTCTGTGACGTTGATGCTGACCCAGTTGGTTCAGACAACCATTGCATTTCAATCGTTGTTGCCGAAACTGAAGCTCCCTAGGTTTCAGAGTGTGTTTTGGGGATGAATTCGCAGGCTGTTTAAGAAAAAACAGTGATTTTCAACAGGATCATCCCTCAGAGATGTTTGTTTATTTTTTGTATCAAAATGTTCAATGGGCTGTATCAATCAGCTCACATAATTTAATAAGGAGTTAGGATGAACATGCTTTCTAAGTTCTGGAATGATGAGGCAGGTTTTGTTGTCTCGTCAGATCTCGTGTTGATCGGCACAATCCTCGTATTGGGTGTTGTTGTCGGATTGGCCACCGTTCGTGATCAGGTTGTTCAGGAACTGGGTGACCTTGCTTTAGCAATTTCAAACATTAACCAGAGTTACAGCTTTTCAGGTGTTACCGGACACACATCCAGCGTAGCTGGGTCGATCTTCGATGACCAACTCGATTTCTGTGATTCTAACACAGACGTTGCTGCCACTGAGCCTGCCTGTATCAGCGTGCAGATTACAGCCTCAAACGAATAATTTTTCGTTTGCGATTTATGTCTAAAGATCTGTTCCCGAGGACGCCCACTCGGGAACAGACTCTCTTAGTATTTTTTTGTTGAGTCGGACATTTTTTGGCATGTAAGATGCCTGTCATTAAAATGTTCGAGATTTTTCATGTCATTGATAGCTCTGGTCAGGATAAGCAGGAATGGGAATTGCTCGTGAATTTTGGAGTGATGAGAGGGGGAGTGTCTCTCCCTTTGCAACTGTTCTGATGGTCACAATACTTGTGATTGGTATTATCCCGGGCGTTGCGACACTCAGAGATCACATTGTGCAGAAATTTGGTGATATGGCAGTCGCTCTGGAGAGTCTTGACCAGTCATATAGTTTTACGGTGAATGGTGTGACCAGTGAGTATGATGATTCAGATACAGGGACTTTAACAGACCCTGTTGGCGGTGCACCCGCTGATCTGGATTTAACGATACCTGCATCAGGTGAGTAAAGTCGTTTTAATGATGTTGTTGTTACAACCATTTGTTATTGAATGTAAGTCACCGGTGTTTTGAATAAAACAAGGTGAATTGAATTTTTTATATTCGAAGATTTCAGGGAAGTTAACGTGGCAAAAATCAGTCCAGGAACAATGACGGCAGCGATTTTCGCAATTTTACTTGGCTTAGGCGCAGCATATACGGTACGGCAATTTATGCATAAACAGCCTGGACCGGCGCTGTTAGCAGAAGATCCCGTACAGATCAGGCAGGCATCGATTCCGATTGCCTCAAGAGATCTTCTACCAGGGCAGACACTGTCCCTGGATGATATCTCAATTTATAA
>NZ_CALFPF010000672.1 GCF_937919775.1 uncultured Gimesia sp. | reverse complement strand
ATGGAGACGGTATTGAGTTTACGAATGTGAATTCCGGCCCCAGCTACACTTTGACAATCGAAGACAACATCATCGACTTCAACCAGGGACGTGGTTTTGATCTCTTAGCCAAGTCCGGTGGTAATAATTTCCAGACTAACATTACCGTAGATTTCAATGGAAACATCGTCAACGCGAATACATTTGAAGGGGTTTATGTGGTTTACACATCCTCTGCGAATCAGACGCAAGTCACAGGGAATACAGCTCTCCTGGACGATGGCGGACTCTTTCGCGATCTTCGTTTGAGAATGAATATGGATTCCAACATGATTCTGGCGAACGGATCTGCTGCTGGCTTCAGCACCACAGGCCTGGTGGTTCGGGTTGGTACATCGAATGCCAGTAACAGTACAACCGACAATGGTGGGTTTGCCAGCAATGGAGCCGGGGTCTTTACTCGCTCGGGCGTGATCATGGATGTTGCCAATAATACCTTAACAGGTAACTTTGGTGCAGACGCTTACTTCGAATCGTTTGTTTCCACAGTGGACCCTGCTGCAACAGCTGGTACCTGGGCGGCTACCAACGATCCCACCGTCATCACAACCTTCGAGAGCGATCCACTGGCCCGCCTGGATTTGAACTGGGATAATAACACGGTCATCGCGACGGATGTGAACAATTCTGGTGCCTCTTATAATGTTTCAGATACTTTCAAGTCACGTTTGAACACAGTTGCTGTAACACCCGGGCCATTCACATCGAATACCCGACTTCGTAATGCACAACGTCAGGCTGCTCGTATTGCCAACTTGAATGCACCAGGGGCAGGAACCTTCCTCTACTCCGGTACGGGAGCAAGCACCTTCCGAGTTAACAGCGCGGGGGATACAGCGCCCTTTATCCTGGATACCTTTCCTTTCGCGGTCACACCTAATGATGCAAACGGTGTCTTCCTCGGGAACCTTGTCGGCGAACTGCCCTTCGGCTGGGGACAATACTAAGAGTTCACAGTGGACCTGACCTGATGATCTGTTAAAACAGAAACACCATCCTGAATCAAATCGGGATGGTGTTTTTTATTTGTTGTTTGACGATTACGGTTCCATATCGTTAAGCAGGTGACAGAAACTGCTCAATCGCATTGAGGCCTGCTTCCAGAGTTTTCAGGTCCGTGGCAAAGGAAAGTCTGACATAACCCGGTGCACCAAAGTCGTCACCTGATACCAGAGCCACATGGGCCTCTTCCAGTAACGCGGTGCAGAATTCGCTGGAGTCTTTGACCACTTTACCCCCTCCCAGCGGTAGATTAAAGTGGGCGCTCACATTGAAGAAGGCATAAAACGCCCCCCCCGGCTCGGCAAAACTGATCTCCGGAAATTTCCGCAGTCGTTCGAGTACATAGGCTCGACGTTCTTTGAAGGCTTCCAGCATCGCTGCCACACTCTCCTGAGGTCCGCTCAAGGCGGCAATCGTCGCGGCCTGACTGATGCTGCAGGGATTGGATGTTTCCTGGCTTTGCAGTTTGGTCATCGCAGCCGTTACTTCCACCGGGGCAATCGTCCAGCCAATCCGCCAGCCGGTCATCGCGTAGGCTTTACTGACGCCGCTCACAATGATCGTTTTCTCAGCAACATCCGGTCCGAAGGAAGCAAAGCAGCGAAATTCGGAACCCTCGTAAATCAGTTTTTCGTAGATCTCATCGGAAAGTACGGCGATATCTTTTTCGACCGCAACCCGCGCCAGTGCTGCCAGTGTTTCAATCGGATAGGCGGCTCCGGTCGGGTTACAGGGATTGTTGAGCATCAGCAGTTTGGTTTTCGGCGTAATCGCCTGCGCGAACTGTTCGGCGTTCAGGCAGAAGCCGCTCTCCTCACTCGTTGCCACCAGCACAGGGGTCGCCCCCGTCAGTTCGACCAGAGCGCTGTAGCTCACCCAGTACGGCGTGGGAATGATGACCTCATCGCCGGGTCCGCACAGCGCCGTCAGTGCATTATGAATGGAATGCTTGGCGCCGTTGGAAACCACCACCTGATTGGACTGATAGCTTAAGCCGTAGTCGCGCTGATAGGCGTCGCAGATCGCCTGCTTGACCTCCGGCGTCCCGGCTGCCGGCGTGTAATGGGTCTGGCCGGCGTCCATCGCATCTTTCGCAGCCTGACAGATATGCGCGGGGGTATTGAAATCCGGCTCTCCCAGAGTGAAATCATAGACGGTGACCCCCGTGTTTTTTAATGCTTTCGCTTTTGCTGCAGCGGCAATGGTGGCAGAGGGCTGTAGTTTCTGGACAGTAGCGGAGAGCTGCATCGACATAATCGTAATCTTTGTAGGCTTAAGTAATAAAAACTTCAGGGACTGACATACACCATCAGCCCGGAATGATTCCCCGGCTAAGACACCTGGAAATCAGATATGTTCGAAACCACACGATTCTTTTCACCTGCGCCCGTAGCGTCAAGTCTCCGATGCCTTTGTTTGGAAATCGAGCAGGATTCCCGGGAAAAAACGGGGCGGACATGCGTGATTTCGATGCTCCAGCATGAAAACGGACCAATGACTTCACCGGCAATTTGATTTCCGGGAAGCAGGCATTTACCGGGCTAAAGCGCCGCTTACCTGGACGCGGGCAGCTCACTCTCTGCGTTTTTGCCCACTTCATGGGCCGACATGGCGACATGAATCCGCGAGGTCATTTTGAACTCGGACCGGGCCTGAGTTCCCCCTTTGGTATCGCGTGTGATATCGACGGTCCATTTCGCGACGCCAAAAGGAATCTCGCTCGTGCGCCAGATCGTCCCCTCGTTTTTGGAGCGTGTCGTGGGACTTTCGCTTATAAAGCTCCCCTTGTATTCGCGGGCCGAGACGGCGCCTGCCGGGGTTTCCACTGTGGCCGGTTCTCCTTCAGAGTCCCATTTCGGGTAATATTCGAGCATTGTGATCAGCGGGAAAAGCCGCAACACATTTGTCTGCAAAGGCTCGACGGGTTTGTCACCTGTCTTGCGATAACCACGGATGATGGGGAGAAAGGTGATCGGAATCTGATCTTTGTCAACGAGCTGACCGTTGATCGCTTTTTCAGGGACTAATACTTTATAGATCCAGAGACCAGACACACCCGGAGCGACTCCCGATTCGGTTGCCTTACCGGTGAGGCATTTGAACTCCAGCCAGCGACAGGCGGTTTGAGCCCCTTCGAATTCCGCCATTTCGGAACCTACGGAACTGATAACCAGATGCCGCGTCCATTGCAGCTTTACATTCAAATCATTCGATTCCGGCCCGGGCATCTCTTTTTCATAGGTCCCTTCAAATCGGACCCAGGAACCATCGGGTGGCAGTTCCCAGATGAGCCCCTGCGCAGAAAGCGAACTCGAAAAAGAAATCAGACAGAAAAAAGCAGGAAATAATGATCGAACAGACATGTTTTGAAAACCAGAGTCGTTAACGGAAATGATCAGAGCACAGTTTGTGACTGCAAAACTTCAGACCCCAGTGTGACAAAAGAGGTATCCCCTGACAACACTTTTTGGTTTTTCCGGAAGGAATTTTCCCAAGCGAGTGATTTTCAGAGCGTATAACGGGAGCATCAGTCAACTCTTTCTTGACCGTAGCCTGTCGCGTACCTTAGACTGCTTGTAGGAATTAACACGGTTTTAACGTTTATCAAATTGTTCCTGACTGACAGAGCCTGACCTTTCCACGGTGCCTGCTCTTCTGACAATACATCCGTCCCTCTACTGGAGATTCTTGATGCCGATGCCTTTTCTGAAATGCCGCTGGTTACCATTCGCTCTGGTTTTGGGAGTTTGTCTCTGTCTGTTCGTAAATACTGTCTCTGCAGCAGAAGAAGAGGCCAAGCCCACGCGCGAAAACTGGGGGCATATCGTCATCAAAGGAGATTACCCGGAAGGGCCTCAGATGCCCGGTCTGTTTGGTGATGTTACGGAATCGCTTTCGAAGGCAGTCGAGCGACTGGAAAAAGCGGCCGAGGATAAATCGCTGACCGGGGTCATTCTGCATTTGAAGGGGACCGAAGTTGGCTGGGCAAAACTGAATGAACTGCGCCAGGCAATTTTGAAAGTACGTAAGAGCAAGAAAAAAGTTTATGCCTGGATCGAGTCGGGGATGACGAAAGATTATCTGATTGCCAGTGCCTGCGATCAGATTGTCATGCCGGAATCTGCCACGCTGATTCTGCTCGGTTTGCGGGCGGAGGTCAGCTTCTATAAAAACTTATTCGACTGGCTGGATGTGAAGCCGGACGTTTTACGCGTTGGAGAATACAAGTCGGCTGCGGAACCCTACACGCGCACCGAAATGAGCCCCGCATTTCGCGAAGAGATGGAAGCGCTCCTGGATAATTACTTCGGTCAGATTATCGCGATGATTTCCAAATCGAGAGGGTTGTCGGCAGAGCAGGTCGAAACGGCCATCAACGCCGGGCCTTACATGGCCGTCGATGCAAAAAAACTGGGTTTGATTGATCACGTTGCCTATGAAGATCAACTTCCCGAACTGATCACGGGCGGTAATAAGAAAACAGAAGTCAAAGTCATTCACAATTATGCGAAAAAACGTCTCGACACCGATTTTTCAGGTATCGCCGGTCTGATCAAATTGATGGATCTGTTAGCAGGCATCGATTCTTCACAACGTACCGGCTCAGGACCACGCATTGCCGTAATTTATGCCACGGGCGCCATTATGTCCGGCTCCAGTTCTCAGGGCGGTCTGCTGGGAATGCATGTGCTGGGCTCTGATACCTTTATCAAAGCCGTTGAAAAAGCGGCCAAAGATGAGCAGGTGAAAGCCATCGTCCTGCGCGTCGACAGTCCCGGCGGAAGTGCGCTGGCCAGCGATCTGATGTGGCGTGCGCTGCAAGAGGCTGGCAAGCCGATCGTGGTCAGTATGGGGGATGTCGCTGCCAGCGGCGGCTATTACATTTCGATGGGCGCAAATCGAATTTTTGCAGAGCCCGGTACGCTGACCGGATCGATTGGTGTGGTGGGCGGAAAAATTGCCGTCGAAGGCCTGTATAAGAAAATCGGTATTACAAGCAGCGTGATTTCTCGCGGCGATAATAGCGGCACGTTCAGCCCGATGACCGGTTTTACGGAAACGGAACGGACCGCCGTCACAAAGTTGCTGTATGCGGTTTACAAACAGTTCACGGAAAAAGCAGCCACGGGACGAAAAATGGAGTACGACGCACTGGAGAAACTGGCCCGCGGCCGTGTTTATACCGGGGAGATGGCTCTCAAAATCGGTCTGGTTGATCAGCTTGGAACTCTGGATGATGCCATCGAGCATGCCCGTAAACTCGGCAAAATTCCCGATGACCAGAAGTTCGAAAAATTAATTCTCCCTCGTCCGACGAGCCCGTTCGAACAGTTGTTCGGACCCGCGGACGCGGATGCGCGGCTGAGTCAGCAGTTTTCGAAAATGCTGAATCAGCTCTCTCCCGAGTTATCGCAGCAACTGCAGAAACTGGATGTGATCAACCTGCTCTCGCGGGAAAAAACGCTGACGGTGATGCCCTTTGATATTCGCGTGAATTAGAACTAAAATTCTTACTGAACGACTTTTCTGCATGATCTCTCAGTCTGACGCTGAGGGCCAGAACAAACATGAAATGGCGAGGAGACAGGATGTTTAACGGCTTTCGAAACACAGTGGGAAATTTATGCTTCGTCGTGCTGGCTGCTGTGACGGTCGGGGGAGCAGCGACGCCGCTCTTCGCGGATGAGAAAGTCAGCCTGACCCAGTACTACGGATTCAAACCACTGGAAATCTTCAAACTGTCCGAGCGTTCGACCAACATGCTGGCGGAAGACCTCAACGCCGACGGTCAAACGGATCTCGTGCTCATTGATAACAGTAACAGTCGCATTGATGTTCTGCTGCAGCGGTCCGGGAAGGAAAAGGATGCCGACGATGATTCGAGTGAAGAAGTCAACTTCATTTCCAATGACAGGCGATTCAAACACGTCAAAATTCCGGTCGACGTTTCCGTCACAGCACTGACCGTCGGTGATTTCAACGGCGATGGCCGCAAAGATCTGGCTTACCTGGCCCTGCCGGATCGTTTGATTATCCGATATCAATCGGAATCGGGAGACTGGACCGATCGCACACGCATTCGATTGGCCGACCTGCAGCCAACTCAGTGGACGATTGCAACCGGCGATCTGAATTTCGATAAAAAAACCGATTTGATCGTGTTAGGCACCAATCATACGTATGTCATTCTGCAGGATCAGAAAGGGGAATTGAGTTCGCCGCAATCGATCCTGAATACCTCTCCCAAGCTGGGGCTCTCCGCCATCGCCGACCTGGATGGCGACGGCCGCAATGATTTTACATATGCCACCCGCGATGGAAAAAACCAGATTCTCTGTGCCCGGCTGCAAAAACAGGATGGCACTCTAGGACCGGAAATCCGATTCGAACTTTCCAACCCGCGTTCCGTCACGCTGTCCAACATTGATGGAAAACCGGGCTCGGAAATCCTGACCATCGATTCACAGACCGGCCGGCTGAAAATTCAGCAACTGGAGAATTCGCAAAATCAGAATGGGAATCTCTCCAAGCGAATGACGTTATACGGGTTCGGCGATGAAGGCTCGAGCCGTAATCGCGGTTTTGATCTGGGGGACATTAATGGCGATGGATTCAGCGACGCCGTTGTCTCCGACCCGGAAACAGCGCAAATGCTGGTGTATCTGCAGACCAAAGATCAGGGCCTCGATCTGGGACAGACATATCCCGGTTTGCAGGGGGTGGAACAGTTACGCGTTGAAGATGTCGACGGGGATGGACTGGGTGAAGTCTTCGTTTTGAGCGAACGGGAAAAAATTATCGGCGTCAGTTCTTTCAAAAATCAGCGATTATCCTTCCCCAAAATTCTACCCATCAAAGGGGAGCCTGTCGCATTCGAACTGGCCGACCTGGACGGGAATCAAACCCCCGAGTTGATTTATGTCGCAAAGAACCCGGACAAAGGCTCGAGCACTTTTGAACTGCACGCGCTGCGTCTGACTTCGGAAGGAACGTGGAGCGATTATCCGTTTCCGAGTGCCCCTCCCAGTCTGGATTCACCGAAATCATTAATCAAATTGG
>NZ_CALFPF010000671.1 GCF_937919775.1 uncultured Gimesia sp. | reverse complement strand
TCCTCAAAGAAAAGCTTGTGAAAGAAGGACAGATTCTGGAAGCGCCCGCCGAAGTGAAATACGGACAGAACGGTGTCGATCCGGAAAAATTGCAGGGCATTGTGGTTGATGATTCACAGGCGAAACTGACCGGTGCCTGGGAAAACAGCCGGTCTGCGAAAAAATTTATCGGTTCGAGTTACAGTCACGAATCGAATACACGGGATGGCAAAGCGGTCGCCCGATTTGAAACGAAAGTTCCAGAGGCGGGACGTTATGAAGTACGTTACGCTTATACTCCCAATTCCAATCGCAGTTCTCGGGTCAAAGTCGATCTCCAGCATGCGAAGGGAAAAGAAGCCTGCACGATCAACCAGCAGCAGCAGCCACCTCTGGATGGTGTCTTTATCTCTCTGGGAGAATACGATTTTGTACCGGAGCAGGCGGCGGTGGTTGAAGTCACGAATGCGGACGCTGATGGTTATGTCATCATTGATGCCGTCCAGTGGATACCGGTTGCGAAGTAAAAGGGATTCTGGTCATCGAAATGCTCTGGCAGAAGGAGTCAGTGATGCTGAGAAAACTATGTTTACAGATTCTGTTTTGTCATGTACTGACTTTGTTTGCCGGGCTTGCAGACAACTCCCTGTTCGCCGCTGATACAGTTTCTCAGCGGAACGTGATTCGTGCCATGCGTAGGGCGAGTGAATTTTACCGTGACAAACTCGCCGTGCAGGGCGGCTACGTTTATTACTACAGCCTCGATTTGCAGGAGCGTTGGGGGGAAGGCAAAGCGGGGCCGGACCAGGTCTGGGTGCAACCGCCGGGCACTCCTACGGTGGGCATGGCTTATCTGAAGGCATACCAGGCAACGGGAGATCAATATTATCTCGATGCAGCCACCGATGCCGCTCTGGCGTTGGTGTATGGTCAACTGAAATCGGGTGGCTGGACGAATTCCATCGATTTTAACCCCCGCAGCAAACTCACCGCCGACTATCGTAACGGGCAGGGGAGCGGGAGGGATAATTCCACTCTCGATGATGGCATTTCCCAGTCGGCAATACAGTTGTTGATCCGCGTCGATCAGGCACATCAGTTGAAAAATCAGAAAATCCATGAAGCGGCTATGATCGCTTTGAACGCGTTACTCAAAGCACAATATCCGGTGGGCGCTTTTCCTCAGGTGTGGACCGGTCCCGTGGAAAATATTCCGGGTAAAGCAGCCAGCTTTCCCGATTATGACTGGCGCACGGAAGGCCGGGTCAAGAATTATTGGGACTGTTATACTTTGAACGATGGCCTTGCCGGTTATGTGTCCACCGCTTTGATGGAGGCATATGAGATCTATCAGGATGAACGATATCGACAGGCGGTGCTCAAGCTGGGCGACTTTCTCATTCAGGCCCAGCTTCCCGATCCGCAGCCCGGCTGGGCGCAACAGTACAGTTTTGAGATGCAGCCGATCTGGGCCCGCAAATTCGAACCGCCGGCTGTGACCGGCGGAGAGACTCAGGATGTGATTGAAACCCTGATGAACATTTACCGTTTCAGTGGTGACCGGAAATATCTGGAACCGATTCCACGCGCACTCGCTTATCTGAATCGGTCGCATTTGCCCGATGGACAACTCGCCCGCTATTACGAACTCAGAACCAATCGTCCACTCTATATGGAACGCAATGGGAAAAATTACAGCCTGACCTACGATGATTCGGATTTACCCCGGCATTATGGCTGGAAAATTAAATCGCAGTGGGCAGGCCTGCAACGGGAATATAAAGCGATTGAGTCGGGGCAACCGAAGCCGGTTTTTCAGCCGGGCAGTCGTGAATTAACTTTGCAGGCTCAGATCATTCTCAACGCACTGGACGATCAGGCACGCTGGATCAGTACGAGTACCGGGGAACGGCTGGTCGGGCAGCCCAAATTTCCCGTCAACAGCCGCTATATTGCCAGCGAAGTCTTCAGCCGAAATCTGGAAACCTTAAGCAGCTATCTGCAGGCGCTGAAAGAAAAATAACATCGCTTGAAAATCAGAAATCATTTTTATTAGCGATTTTAGTGTGGAACATCCTTCAGGTGGAAAATGGCATTCATGGTGACCAGCCTGGTTTCTCCCTGTTTGTGCCTGATGATGTTGATGCCCGTGTTGGTTTGAGTGATCTCTTTGGCCCTGCCGATTTCCAGCCCCATCAGTTTTGCCAGATAAACGCGGTTGACGACATTATGCGCGACAATCACGATGGTTTCCCCCGGATGCCGTTCCAGTACATTCTGGATCGCCGGCTCCGAGCGATTGAGTACATCTGCATAAGATTCTCCCCCCTCATACCGATTCTGAGAGGGTTCGTCCATAAATGCGCGATAGGCTTCAGGGGATTCCTGCATGATGATATCCCAGGATTTTCCTTCCCAGAGGCCGACATCACATTCGTGGATCTCTGCGATTTCCTGAGGGATCAGGCCGAATGGTTCGCAGACCGCCAGTGCGGTTTCTCTGGCGCGAATCATGGGACTGCAGTAAACATGCTGGAGGACGCTGTTCCGAGCCAGGAAATCAGACAGCGCGCGGGCCTGTTTTTGTCCCGATTCGCTGAGACTCGGATTGATCCCGCAACCCTGCAGAATATAAGGTCGCTGTTCGTTGGGCGGAGTCGCGCCGTGCCGGATCAACAACAGATTCGTGACCTTGGATTCGGGTTGCGGTACCAGTTCATGGCGTTCCATCTCAAGTCCTTTTAGAAAAATCCAAATCGCTTATCGGGTCTGTTGATTATGCTGAGCCAGTTTCATCGCCGCCTTGATTGCTTCCATGATTCCTCTAGTTTCAGGCACGGTCTCACTCCAGGCAATATCAAAGGCCGTTCCATGACTGGGGCTGGTTCTGACAATGGGCAATCCCAGCGTAATATTAACCGCCTGATCAAAGCCCAGCAGTTTAAAAGGAATGTGGCCCTGATCGTGGTACATCGCGACGACTGCATCGAACTCACCATTTACGGCTCGCCGGATGAGCGTATCAGCCGGCAGCGGACCTGTGGTATCGATGTTAGATTGTTGCGCCCGTTCGACTGCCGGCGCGATGATTCGGGCTTCTTCATCGCCAAACAGACCATGTTCGCCAGCATGAGGATTGAGTGCACAGACTGCAACACGAGGAGAGGACGCGCCCATGATCTGCATCAAATCGGCAATCAGACGAATTTTTTCGTAGATCTCTGGTGTCTTGAGTAAGCCGGGGACACTGGCAATCGAGGTGTGCAGCGTGGCGTGTACAATTCCCAGACCAGCGGGGGGTTTGATGACCTCACTGTGGGGCAGATAGAGCATCATTCCAAAATCTTGTATCTGACAGCGGTCTGCCAGAATTTCGGTATGGCCGGGATAATCGATGCCGGCCAGATGCAAAGACTCTTTATTCAAAGGTGCGGTGGTGATGGCAGCGACTTGTCCTGCCAGACAGTCATCAATGGCGCTCACCAGATAATCGTAGGCAGCACGGCCGGAGCGCGCATCAGTCTGACAGGGAATCGCATCGACCACATCGGCATTTCCACGATCAATGCAGTAAGCCGTTCCCGCTTCGAAAGCAAGATCAGCAGAGACACTGTCGATGGAAATCACCGATAGCGAACTTCCCGAACGCCGTGACGCACGACGCAGGATCTCGGCATTTCCATAAATGACGGGGCGGCAGATTTGATAAACTTCAGCATGAGAACAGAGCGCATCCAGCAGTTGAGGTCCAATGCCCGAAACGTCACCCATTGTTAACGCGATGTAAGGCAAGTTCATAACGTTTCAAAAATTTCACTTTCGTTGAACGAAAGGCCTTGTTTGTCTTTTTCAGAGAGGATTGGTTCCGAAGTAAAAGGCCAGTCGATCTCCAGAGCCGGATCGTTCCAGAGCAGCGTTCTTTCATATTCCGGAAAATAATAGTCACTGCACTTGTACATAAAATCGGCTTGCGGGCTGATGACATAAAACCCGTGCGCAAATCCGGCCGGTACAAACAGCTGCTGGTGATTTTCTGCGGTGAGTGTAATCGAAAATGATTTTCCAAAAGTGGGAGAATTTTTGCGCAGATCAACACACACATCAAGAATTTCACCTCGGACTGCGAAGACCAGCTTCGCCTGCGGTCGTTTGATCTGGAAGTGTAAACCCCGCAAGATTCCCTGCGAGGAGCGGGAAAAGTTGTCCTGAACAAATGGATCGTTGATTCCCGCTTCCTGATAGCGTTGTTGCTGGAACGTTTCCTTGAAAAACCCCCGTTCGTCCGAAAAAACCCGGGGGGTAATGATCAATAAGCCGGGGAAATCAGTCTGCTGTATATCCA
>NZ_CALFPF010000670.1 GCF_937919775.1 uncultured Gimesia sp. | reverse complement strand
GAGCGAAACATCAGGCCCGATGCTCAAATCTTTGATTCATTGCTGGAAGTTCGTGAATGGGACGTTTACGATTTCACTAATGGCCCTGCCATGCAATTTTCCATTCGATATTTTTGGTCTGTGTTTGCCATTTCCCTTCGGGGAAGAAAAGAACATCAACCGTTCCGCCGGGTTGTTAAATCAAGGTAGACGGGATGTTGCTGGCCTGAAACAACGGCAACTTCATTCAGTGAAATCTTTCCACTGATGTTTTGATGAGCTCCACAATTCGGTGGGGTTGATTGAAACAGTGTCACGAGTACGAACGCGACACAAACGGAGGGAGGACACATGGGTGAGTCTGTTAATGCTGGCCGATTCCGAAAGAAACGGCAGCGACGAATGTCTGAACGAGAGAAACACGAATGGATTCGCTTAATCTGGTTCACCATCGTAGTAACGTTTGTCATTCATTTGGCAATGTTGCTGGACGCCAACAAGTCGTTCTTCTGAGAACGCAAGCTGACAGGACTTTCTGTCAGCTTTTTTTATGCGCCGATTGGGATTCACGAAGCACTGCGCAACAAAAAGGGGTAAGCCGAAGCTTACCCCTGAGAGGATCACCCAAGGTAATCCGGCGAATTCAGTAAGAGGTTTCCGTTGAGTCTCATGTCTGTTTTGTTCAGACTCAAGATGGTTCCCATGTGGACATTTCCACGAGCCGTGTAGCTTGTGGAACTCAGGACATCGTCCCAAACATCGTCCCCTCGCGCGGGGTTTTCAAGATTATGCCATCTTGCAACATGATGCTGCAGGACACGAAAAATATCCTCACGGCTAATTTTCGCCAGCACACCCCATGAGACAGAAACCAGCCCAACATCAAAGTTGACGTCCAGATTCAGCCTCTTCCCGCGAACCCGTAGAATGGGATCCACATTCGTGATCCACAGTCCTACGCCACAGTCGATCAGTTCGACCGGCTGCTCCCCAAATTCTTCCGCATCGATCACCGTGGGTCCAGATTCAAACCAATCTGCCCAATACCTCTCCGATTCCGTTCCTTTCGTTTGTGTTTGCATAACACCTCATTGATTCCGTTCGTTAATAACCGCGAGTTTTTAACTCTCCCGCAGAGTGCTCACCTTTTTATGCCCGACGAGCGGGGGCAGACTATCGTTTTATTTTGAAACCTCGATTGTCATTGGTTTGTTACGCAACAGCGACACGCAGGTTCGTCCGGATAGATTTGGAATGAACTCGGTGCGGCTTGTATTTGAATACGGCGTCAGTGATTGACGACACGCAGGTCAGATGAATCGAATTCGGAAACAGTACCGCCGATGCAAGTAGGCCGCCATCGTGGTCTTTTACGGATTTTTCTCAACGGGGCGATTTGAGATGGGATGAGCGTCTCAGATGTCGTTCAATACAACACAGAATGTCTGTTGCCAACACGCCCCTGTAACGAGCCTGTGATATCGGAACGGTCATGGTTGATTTGTATCGAAGATTGACGCCGGTCTGTTGATCCATCCCCGTTGTCAGGCGGCTGAATTCTTGTAAGCCCTCCTGTTAGCTTCTCAAACATAAAACAGGCTACGGCGCCGTCGCGTTGTAAAACTCAAGACGCATGTTCGATCGTCGGAACATTGAAAAAGACGAAGCTCAGTTTGCCGAGCGATGGTAAACCGCCTTCCAGCGTTCTCCCTTTTGATGAGCTCCATCTGCGGATGGGGTTGATTGAAACAGTGCTGTCTGCAGGACTGCACAGAAAACAGGAGAACGCATGAAAGACGAAAAACCTAATGATCTGTATTCAGCAGATCTATCGCCAGAAGCCAGAGATCCGGAGTCGCGATATGAGGCATTCCTTGAAGTGCTGTTGGCACTTGAGGAACCTGAACTCACATACGAATCGGAAATCATGCCCTGGTGGATCTTCCCTCACCTGGAGTGAGAAGATCGCAAAGGTTTTCAGCTACCGGGTACGCCCGGTAGCCTTTTTTATGCCACAGATTCTTCAGTCTGGCAAGTGGCCTGTCACTGATTGAATTACTTCTTTTTCCGACCATCTCATTCGATCTTGAAGGACACGTCTCGATGGCAAAGCAACCCATTCACAGCATCCGGTTCGGCTACATCAAAGCGAACATCTGGTTCAACCAAACCAAATCCGGAGACCGCCACAACGTCACGGTGACTCGCCTGTATCGCGACGGCGATCTGTGGCGAGAATCCCAACACTTCGGCCGCGACGACCTGCTGCTGCTGGCAAAGGCAATTGACCAGGCCCACACGTGGATTTTTCAGCAAGGCGCTGTCAACGAGCCAGCTTGACGTGGATGACCCTCACCGCCTTGAAAATCATGACAAACTTGCCGGGCGTATGGGAGCACTGAATACTCCAGCCAACTTACTCAGACTAGGTCCAGTCTAACCGTCCTGAGGTAGAAACGGCATCTGGCAAGACGCCGAAGGTGCCCAATCGTGGATCGTCGGGCTGTTCAGTTTTCTGCCTGATGCATTCGCTTGATCAAACTCGTAAAGTTGATGATTTGAACCGCTGATCGAGTGATCACTGCGGCAAGGTTGCCGTCGCGACTGAAGGCCGCAGAAATTGGAACAACGTTTTTTTCGTCATAACCAACCCAGAGTAGGTCACCGTTCCTTAGATTCCAAAGTGACAGCCGGCCTCGTTCCACGAACAAACACACTCCCGCTTCCTCTGATATGTTGCCTGTAGATACATAAAACTCGGTTCCGAAAAAATCGTAATCGATATAGAATTCGTCTCTGAGATCGCGGCGATCTGAATAGGGATTGTCGTCGCGAAGAAACACTTCTTTGGAAGTCAATTCGGGATGCTGGGAGAGCCAATAGCGCGTATACGGGATCAACGATTTCATTTGTTTTACTTTCATATCGAACGTCGCAAATCCGCGACTACAGATGACCCCCACGTTGTGTTCTTGTTTCAGAGGAAGGCTCAGATGGGTCACTCCATATGGGATCTTCATTTGTCCTGTCCCCTTACCGGTTCTGACATCAATCAAATCGACAAACGAATCGAAACCATTTTTATTCCCCAAAACAGACATGACTGTCGATTCTGAGTTAAGCCTTGCCTGTGTTTTCCATAGTTTTTCAAGCGTCACGACATTAACAAGTTCTGCTGTTGCCACATCGAAAATCGCTTTCGTCTCATAATGGTCGGCAGTTTTCCTGAAACTTTCGACGACGAGCCGTCCGCCCCGGAAATTGCCTGTCGGCGCACCTAATTTGGGGAGTGGCGCAAGCTTTCCAGAACTCAAGTCGGCAGTCGTTGCGGCGAACACTCCGTTTCTCGTTTCGACACCCGGCAATATGGTACG
>NZ_CALFPF010000669.1 GCF_937919775.1 uncultured Gimesia sp. | reverse complement strand
TACACGTTTCCCCCCCGAGCCGAATGGTTATCTGCACATCGGACATGCTAAGTCGATTTGTCTTAATTTCGGCATTGCCAACGAAAACCCTGGCGGTCTCTGCAATCTGCGATTTGATGATACCAACCCGGAAAAAGAGGATGTGGAATACGTCGATTCGATTAAAGAAGACGTACGCTGGCTCGGGTTTGACTGGGATGATCGAGAGTATTTTGCCTCGGATTATTTCGACCAGCTTTATGATTTTGCCGTCGCTTTGATCAAAAAAGGCAAAGCGTATGCCTGTGATTTGCCGGCGGATAAAATGCGCGAGTATCGGGGGACTGCAACAGAGCCGGGCAAACCCAGCCCCGGACGATCCCGGTCGGTCGAAGAAAATCTGGACCTGTTTGAACGCATGAAAAAAGGAGAGTTCAAGGAAGGGGAATATGTTTTGCGGGCCAAGATTGATTTGGCCTCGCCCAACTTCCATATGCGCGATCCGGTGATTTATCGTGTGCGGCATGTGCATCACCATCGTACGGGAGACAAATGGTGTCTCTATCCGATGTACGATTACACGCACTGTATTTCCGACTCAATCGAGAAAATCACGCATTCCATCTGCACGCTCGAATTTGAAGACCACCGCCCGCTTTACGACTGGATTCTGAATGAGCTGGAGATTTTCCATCCGCAGCAGATTGAATTCGCGCGTTTGAATATGACCTACACCGTCATGAGTAAACGCAAGTTGCTGGAACTGGTGCAGGGAGAATATGTTTCCGGCTGGGATGATCCCCGGATGCCAACGATCTGCGGAATGCGACGTCGGGGAGTCACACCCGAGGCATTACGGGAGTTCTGCAAGACGATTGGTGTGACGAAGTATAATTCGATGACCGATAAAGTCGTGCTGGAGAATTGCATCCGCGATCATTTGAATCAGGGTGCGCCCCGCGTCATGGCTGTTTTAAATCCGCTGCGAGTCGTGATTGAAAACTATCCCGAGGACACGACTGAAGAACTCGATGCGATTAACAATCCGAACGACGAATCTGCGGGGACCCGCAAAGTTCCTTTCTCGAAAGTCATTTACATTGAGAAAGAGGATTTTATGGAAGACCCCCCCAAGAAGTTTTTTCGACTGTCTCCAGGTATAGAGGTTCGCTTACGATATGCCTATTTTGTGACTTGTGTCGATGTGATCAAAGACTATGCCGGAGAAGTGGTCGAATTGCGTTGCACGTACGATCCTGAAACGAAAGGGGGGAATGCCCCTGATGGCCGAAAAGTGAAAGCCACGATTCATTGGGTCTCTGAACCGCATGCCGTAGATGCCGAAGTCCGGCTCTACGACCATCTATTCAGCACGCCTGATCCGGAAGATCTGCCGGAAGGCGTGGATTACAAAACCAATCTCAATCCGGACTCGTTACAGGTCCTGGCGGGTTGTAAGTTAGAGCCAGGCCTGAGAACCGCAGCATCAGGCAGCCGTTTTCAGTTCGAACGACTGGGATATTTCTGTGTCGACAGCAGGGATTCCACGCCGGAGAAACCGGTTTTCAATCGAACCGTTACTTTACGGGATACCTGGGTCAAAGTCGAAAAACAGATTCAGAATCAACCAAAAGAAAAGAAGTAACAGCGCATAAAAAAACACTCGTCGGACAGATGTCCGACGAGTGAGCCCATGCACTTCAAAGTGCTCATGTTAAACTTTGAGTTATGGTGTCCGCTGAGCTACAGAAACATCACTATGAGATGTCACTGGAGCGGTCTGTTCTTCGGGACGGGGAACTCGACGTGTCCAGCCACTGACGCGAACAATGGAAGGAAGCGCGTCACCTGAGGAGTCTGGTTTATAACCGGCGCGGCGTGTGGGGGGAAATGCCGGAGCCGTTGATTCCTGAGGTGGTAATTCGTAGGAAGAACGTCGGAACGAAGAATCATCTTCCAGGCTGGAACGCCGTGGATCGGAAGCAGGATCACGTTCGTACTTGTTACCGTTGGCATCAAAGGTATCGTCGTATTTGCTTTTATTCGTGGCTGATCGCTGACGAACTGGCTGAGGTGCTTCAGCTGAGATATAAGGCTCAGGTGATGGCAACAGAGCGGTAGTGGTACCGTTGAAACCGCCATTAGACGGATAGACATACGCGGTTCGCGTGGTGGGAATCGACCGCATGACAGTGACCGGCTTCATCGCCGTAACGGTTGTTTTTACATAACGCGTAGAGTTCACAGCGACCTTACGAGTGGTCGTATAGGGAACCATCTTGGCGACATTGTAACTTACCTTGCGTGTCTGTTGCACGGCGACTTGACGTGTCACAGGAACGTTTTGTGTTACCACATTTGGCACATAATGTCTGGTGGTCCGATATTGTGGTGTGAATGCCATTCTCATGGAATAACTGTTTCGGCTCATCCATCCCATCAAATTTGGACGGTTATCGTATTCACAGGGAGAGACACGTGGGACACATTGACGCTGAGTGACCCAGCGACCCATGTCTTTTTGTACCTGTTGGCACTCCGTGACATTTTGATAAGTGGTGCAAGGGACATCGACAGTTCTTGGTTCAAGTACCTGACGATATTCGGTGACTTGCTGATCGACGTAATTGGTTTCGGTGACGGGTCTCATCACAGTCTGCTGGACAGGACGATATTCGGTGACCGGCACCTGTCGATAGGTGGTCTGAGTCACAGGAATCGGGCACTGTACCACAGGTTGCGGACAACAGTTTTGAATCACAGGCGGTGGTGCACAGGAATTACAGTTGTTAAAGGGCAGCCACTGAGCCTGTGCAGTACCTGCAGCCAATGAAAAC
>NZ_CALFPF010000668.1 GCF_937919775.1 uncultured Gimesia sp. | reverse complement strand
GTAAAATAGCCACTTAAGAAATAATTCCATCCGCGTTTCAAATCATCCCAAAACAAAGTTTTTCTAGCTATAATTAAGAGCAGGTGAATTGATAAGGAGAAATTTTTGATTCGATATCAGAATCTATATTAAATTCCCATCATTTCCCCCCTCTTTAACGTAATAAAGACAAAGCGTGTCAATTAACGCGGAAGAGGGGAGGTAGACATGCAGTTAGAAATGGTCGATAAAAAAATAGAGGAAAGAGATTCTCTACCATCTGGCGGTGTAGTTAGTGACGCTCGACTGGTAGAAGCAGCCCGTAAGGGTGATGACAATGCATTCGGAGAGTTAGTCCTTCGTTATGAGAGACGGCTCATTCGCGTGATTATCCAATTTGTCAAAAGCCCGGAACTGGCAGAAGATCTGGCTCAGGACACGTTCCTGAAAAGCTATGAGCGACTTGATCAATTTGATACGTCCAGGCGCTTTGGACCCTGGTTGTTTCGGATTGGCGTCAATCAGGCGCTGGACTATCTTCGAAAACAAAAGAGAAGAGGCTGGTGGTTGTTGTTTAGCGACAGTCCCGCTGACACTCCCTTTGACCCGGCTGTTCCGGATCCAAGGAATAAAATTGATATTAATCAGGAAGTTCAGGCGATTCTGGAAGAAATTCCAGAAAAGTACCGTACAGTGCTCGTACTTCGAGATCTGGAAAATTTTTCTACTTCTGAGATTGCCGCAATTCTGGATCGAAAAGAAGCTACGATCCGCTGGCGATTAGCGGAAGCAAGAAATCGTTTTCAAAAACTATGGTCTAACCGTCAAAATGCTGAAAGCTCCATGTCGAGCAAGGAATAAGAGACATGTACTGCACACAATGCAATGGTTTGAAATCGCGAGTCGCTCTGGCTGTTGGCAACGACTTGTCTGATGCCGAGCTGATACTTTTGGAAAAGCAGCTTAAAAACTGTGATCAATGTCGTTCCCAATATGAGGAACTCCAAAAAAGCTATGAGGCGCTCCAGCAGCAATTTGACAGTGCTCCTGTACCCTCCTTACAGGACAGTGTCTGGCCAAAGGTCTCTGCCAAAATTGCAGCGCGTCGACGTAGAAATCGCCCTACACGCTTCAATTTTCTGCTGCCAACTCTGACGACAGTGGCCTGTTGTCTGGCGCTCCTGCTGGTGACAAATTCTCCCCAGTCTGAACAGCAACGCTTTGCTCCTGCTGCGAGTTCTGTCCATCCCGTTGGTCTGATTGGCAGCCAGAATCTGAACACGGTCGATAATGTTTTTGGTAATCTACCTGAAAAACAATGGGGATCACCTGAAGAATTACTTCAGCTCAACAGTAACCCTTACGGATACAATTTGCCTCGTTTGAAGCACGATACAACAAATTCATACAATTTACATTCGGTTAAATTTTAAGATCTACGCTCCTTTCCAAACTAAGGCTGGTCAATCGACCAGCCTTTTTTTTATGATGAGGCTCAGATCGCCTCTCCACGCCAGACTGGTGTGATTCATATGACTCGGGAAATGAAATCGACCAATGTCAATTACAGTCTCTACTGCAACTACAGCCGAACAATCAGAAGTATCGGAATATATCTTTGCCGATACCTTAGAAGCGGAGCGAGAGACACAAATTCGGGATTTTCTCAATTCGATTACCAGCGGCGAAATCGACCAGAACCAGATCTTGCTGGCCAGAGAGTCCGGGGCACTAATCGGAGTGGGCATTCTGGTCTTTACTGATTCTGCGACAGCCTTTATCTGGCCCCCCTTTACCAAACGCAACGATTGTGCCGACGCAATTTTACAGGAAATGGTCAAACGAATCGACGGTTCAGAAGTCAGCATCGGTCAATCACTGCTGGATCCCGGACAAATCAAACAACGCCAGCTGCTGAGCCGTAATGGATTCCCGCATCTGACTAATTTGATGTTCATGAGACATCCCCTGACCACAATCAAACGATCAGCGTGCCTGGATGAGAAACGTTTGCAATGGATCAAATTTGAGGAACAGCTAAATCGTCAACGGTTCCTGGATCTACTGGATCTGACACAGGAATCTTCCCAGGATTGCCCGGCTCTGAATCATGTTCGAACTGCAGAAGAATCATTAGAGTCTCATCGCAGCTCAGGGGATTCCGACCAGAAATACTGGTACTTGTTTCATCATGAGGGAGTCGACCTGGGTGTGCTGCTGTTATCTGAACATCGGGAAGACAATGTCTGGGAAGTGGTCTACATGGGAGTGGCGCCTGAACAGCGGGGAAACGGCTACGGGGCGGCCTTTATTCAGC
>NZ_CALFPF010000667.1 GCF_937919775.1 uncultured Gimesia sp. | reverse complement strand
GGCGCTTTACCGCTCGCTTTTATTCTAATGTGGGTTGGTAATATGTTTTTCTTTTTCATGATGAGCCTGCTTTCAATCGCAGGGGGAGCAAGAGTTGCAGAACCGCTCAGTATCGTGTTTACTCTTGCTATGTTTGTCTGCATCGTAATATCGCATTTCCTGATCAAAGAACGTTTAATTCAACTTGCATCTCAATAGGATTCTCTACCGGGATCAGGTCCATAGAAAAGAGGTTATCATGAATTCAGAAATCAGCCGCAGAAAACTCTTGCAAAATTCAGGGGTGATGGCTGCAACGGCTTTAGGGTGGGGAATTCAACATGCTCAAGGGGGTGAGGATAAAGCTGAATCACCCCAACCGCTTAAAGGGAACATCAATCAGTCAGTGGTTCACTGGTGCTTCAAAAAATATTGGGATATCGAAAAAACAGCCCAGGTTGCAAAACAACTGGGAATCAAAAGTGTTGAACTGACTCCGCCAGAAAACTGGGATACGCTCAAGAAATATGGGTTAACCTGTGCGATCGCTTCCAGTCACGGTTTTAAAGTGGGATTTAATAATCCTGAGAATTGGGACCAGTGTATTGAAATCCTGCGCAAGCGGATTGATGAATGTGCCGACGGGGGAGTCAAGAATGTGATTACCTTCACTGGAATGCGGGATGGGATCAGCGATGAAACGGGAACCAAAAACTGTGTCGCGGGCTTCAAAAAAATTATCGGCTATGCGGAGAAAAAAAAGGTCAATCTCTGTCTCGAGATGTTGAATTCCCGGGATGACAGCCACCCCATGAAAGGCCACCCCGGCTATCAGGGAGATCATACCGAATATTGTATCGACATTATCAAGCAGGTTGGTTCTAATCGAATGAAACTGCTATTCGATATTTATCATGTACAAATTATGGATGGAGACGTCATTCGCCGCATCCGGCAACACAAAGACTATATCGGTCACGTTCACACAGCCGGCAATCCAGGTAGAGGCGAACTGGACCAGAAACAGGAAATCAACTATCCCCCCATCATGCAGGCGTTGCAGGAAATCGGATATCAGGGGTTTGTGGGACAGGAGTTTATCCCAACACGCGATCCCTATGAGGGGTTGAAGCAAGCTGTTGTACTATGTGATGTGTAGGTTACAAAATAGTGAGACCTGAAAAAGAAAAGCGGGAAAGAATTTCAGAGTTCTTTCCCGCTTTGTATTTTTAACAGTATCTTCTGGTTCAGGCCAAAAGTTCCTGAATGACAAATTTGCCCATTTCTTTTGTGGAAATGCTTTTACCACCAGCGGCAATATCCGCAGTGCGATGTCCTGCTGTCAGAACACGGTCTACAGCATTTTCAACAGCGGCCGCTTCTGTTTCCAGATTTAAAGAGTGGCGAAGTAACATTGCCGTTGCCAGAATGGTGGCGAGCGGGTTGGCAATGCCTTTCCCGGCAATGTCGGGAGCCGATCCATGAATGGGCTCATAAAGCCCTGGACCTGATGCCCCCAGTGAAGCTGAGGGAAGTAACCCCAACGAGCCAGGCAGCATTGATCCTTCATCAGTCAGGATATCGCCGAACATATTTCCGGTGACGACAACATCGAAATCAGAGGGGCGGGAGATTAAATGCATTGCCATCGCATCGACAAGCACGACCTCATATTCAATATCCGGAAACTCGTTTTTGACAATATCAGCAGCCACCTGACGCCAGAGTCGTGAGACTTCCAGTACATTGGCTTTATCTACCGAAGTCAATTTACCACGACGATCGCGTGCAGACTGTGCTGCCAGTCGCACAATTCTCGCAATTTCCAATGTTGTATAAGTCATTACACTATAGGCTTTTTCACCATCTGGATGTTCCATTCTACCAGATTCACCGAAATAAATTCCTCCGGTTAGCTCCCGAAAAAAGAGGATGTCAGTGCCTTCAATGATTTCTCGTTTTAAGGGAGAAGCGTCCAGTAATACACGATATGGCTTAATGGGTCTTAAATTGGCAAAAAGCCCTAATTCCTTTCGAATCCGCAATAATCCCGCTTCGGGACGTGTTTTTGCAGAAGGATCGTCCCACTTGGGACCGCCAACGGCTCCCAGCAGGATGGCCTGTGACTCTTTACAGGTTTCAAGAGTCTGAGAAGGCAGCGGGTCACCATAATCATCAATTGCATTTCCCCCCATCGGGCAAGTAGGGGTCTCAAATTGATGACCATATTTTTCGGCAATCGTGTCCAGAACCAGTTTTGCTTCTGCTACGATCTCTGGCCCAATTCCATCACCGGGTAATAATGTAATCCGAGCTTCCACTGTCAGTTCCTCGCTTGGTTTATCTATGTATTTGTGAAACAGGTAATTGTTAATACGGAATGGCCAATTTAGCGAGTGTATAGACAAAACTCCAGTCGACGTCCTCATGCTTTTTTAAATGGAACCAATTCCAGGCTTCGAATGAGTTTGATTCCAAGAGAGTCTATTATCTGTTCAGTATTTCGTGTGATCCGTAATATCACTACAACCGGCCAGTAAAAATGGGCGTAACATCGTTATTGGCAGAGGAAAATCAAGAGCTCGGGCTCTCATTCCGATAGAAAGAATAGATCCCGCTATCCTCAGATCGTATTGCTGTAGTGGGCCCCCAATTTCAATTTATCGTCGTCGATTCGCATTCACAGCCCTAAGCTCAGGAAGGTACTTTTAGAAAAAGGGCTCGTGCTCAGGAGGAGCAAGCGAAATAGAAATCGATGTAAGCTTCAGGACAGGGACATCGCATGTTTCGCTCATCGTTTTTTGCTGCTGGATTATTTGTATTACTCTCAGGTACTTCTTTCCTGTTTGTCGACAAAATGGTACTTACCCATAAAGTAACTGTGGAAGAACCAGAGCCAGTTCGTGAACCGGAATTCCGTGGGTTTCTCGGAATGACCAGTCTTAATGAAGACCAACAGGAAGAAGTGAACCCTCCCGACTGGGCAGCTTTCAGCCTGATGTCAGTTGGCGCTGTGACAATGCTTTATGCAGCTGCATTACCTAAACGGCGCTCATAATCCGCATATCGAAACAGCGATGAATTTTATTCAACTCATCGCTGTTTTTGTATTTCACGTCCCTAAACGCATGGTGGCCCATAAACCAGGGTCCTGTGCAAAGGGAAATTCATGATCGACAATCATGAATTGTTCTCCCAATTCAGAATCAAAAATGGCGTAATAAAATCCTAACTGCGGATAGGCAGATGGCTCAAATCCATTGAGTACCGAAGCAGGGAGCCAGGACTCTAATTCATAGCCTGTCGGATTGATCTTAGCCCAGAGCAGGATCTCTGAAAGCTCACACATTGGGGCATCAGCTTGTGCCCGGTGAATAGTAAGCTGCTCACAATAGGGCTGGTTCTGTTTTTCGGGATTTCTCGTAGGACGAAACTGAAACGAGTGGCAGTAACGATTGGCTCGATGAACCGTTTTGGTATCACGCGTGTCGATCCATACCTGAATATACTCTGAGGCAGTTGTCGGATGCTGCTTCTGGTCCACTTTCAAGCCAATCCCCAGGCCATTTTTATTCCAGGCAAGTTTGACGTTTCCCCATTTGCCTGATTTCTGTTCAAATGACAGATCAGGAATCGACGCCGATTCCGGCAATTTCAATAAGTTGCCACGCTTGTGGGGAAGTTCGTTAATCTCTGGTAGAGAGATCGCATGACGAAATAAAAAAGCAGGGGGAATGATAGTCATTTTCAACGAACAACCGGGGCTTGAAGGAACTGTTAAAAATATCAGGAACTGTTTAAAATCATAGCATCTGATATTGTCTGATACTATCATGCGACTGAAAGAATCCTTCACCCCAACATCCTTAGCTCTAGCCCATCGCAAAATACAAAAGTGACTTATGCCGCATCAGGAATATATTCACATTCGAGGTGCACGCTGCCATAATCTTAAAAATATCGACGTGGATCTCCCCCATAATCGCTTGATCGTAGTAACGGGCCTCAGTGGTAGTGGTAAGAGCAGCCTGGTTTTTGACACGCTTCACAGCGAAGGACAGCGGCGGTTCCTGGAAAACATGGCCCCTGGTACTCGCCAATTGTTTAGCCAGATGCAGCCAGCCGACGTTGACCAGATCAGCGGGTTACCTCCGACGATCAGTATTGAACAAACGCAAAAGGTTCAATCCCGACGCAGCACACTGGCAACCATGACCGATTTGTACGAATATTTTCGCTTACTCTACGCTCAACTTGGAATTGTCTACTGCGTCCAATGCAAACAGCCGCTTCACCAGCAGTCTGCAAAACAAATCGTTGATCTAATTCTCGCCTTGGAAGACCGCCAGAAAGTGATGATCCTCGCTCCAGTGGTTACCACTAAAAAAGGGGACCATACCGCGATTTTAAACAAAATTGCCAAAGAAGGGTTTGTGCGTGCCAGAGTTGATGGTGTTGTCGTCGATGTGACTCAACCCCTTGAACTTCATCCAGATGAGTACCATAACATCGAAATTATTATTGACCGAATTATTGTAAAAGAGGGGATCAGTGCACGTCTCAAGGAATCGGTTGACCTGGCTTTAAAACATGGAAATGGCGCCTGTCTGGTCAGCCAGCAAACAGAAAAGGGATGGTCAGACCGTTATTGCAGCACGCGGCTTGCATGCGGAAATTGTGATCTCAGTTTCCCTGATCCTGAACCGAGGACATTTAATTTCAATAGTCCTTATGGAGCATGTCTCATCTGTCAGGGATTAGGTGTAGTTGAAACTGACGATCCTAAAATACAGGAACAGGTCTGTCCTGAGTGTATGGGGACGAGAATCAAAGCATTTGCGCGTTCGGTAAAACTGAATGGTAAATCCATTGATCAGGTAATGAATCAAACTTCACCCGCAGTAATATCCTGGCTGCAAGAATGGAAAAACACAGAGCTGGTTGAACGTCTGCCTCAACATCGAATCATTGCTGATCAGCTGATACCGGCGATCAGTAGCAGGCTGGAATACCTGATTGAAATCGGCTTGGACTATATTAAACTGAATCGTCCGGCACGCACATTATCAGGTGGAGAGAATCAAAGAGCCAGATTGGCATCTTGCCTGGGTTCAGGTACGACAGGTGCCTGCTATATTCTGGATGAACCAACGGCGGGCTTACATACCAACGAAACAGCCAAACTGATTAATATTCTGCTCCGACTGAAACAGACGGGGAATACGGTTATCGTTGTCGAACACGATCTGGATGTAGTCAGAGAGAGTGATTACATACTTGATCTCGGTCCCCAGGCAGGAGAACAGGGGGGAGAAATTGTTGCTTCAGGTACGTATCAGGAAGTGGTTCAGAATTCTCGATCATTTACTGCACGTGCGTTAAATACCAGATACATACTCACTCCCTCAAATTCAAATGATGCAGACTCAAAGATTATCCTCAAGGGGGCAACACTGCATAATTTAAAGGATGTGACACTAAATTTTCCGTTACAGAAACTGGTGTGTGTCACAGGTGTCAGTGGCTGCGGAAAAACTTCGTTGATCATCGAAACGCTGGTCCCTGCTCTGAAGGCGGCCTTACAGGGACATCCAGACCAATCCCTGGAGTATCGCTCGCTGGAAGGCAGTGAATTGATCCAGCAGATCAGAACCATCGATCAATCTGCGATCGGAAGAAGTGGTCGTTCTAATCCCGCTACGTATTGCGGGATTTGGGATGAAATTCGCAAGCTGTTTGCGAAAACAAAATTATCTCGAATGCGAGGTTATACAGCCAGAC
>NZ_CALFPF010000666.1 GCF_937919775.1 uncultured Gimesia sp. | reverse complement strand
GTGGTCCATTAGACTTGCTGTTGTATTTAATTCGACGTAATGAACTGGACATTCTCGACTTTCCGATCGCTTCCATTACAGCATCATTCAATGAGTTTCTTGATGTACTGGAATTAATGGATCTGGATCTGGTCGGCGATTTTATCGTGATGGCCAGTACGTTGACAGAAATCAAAAGTCGAATGGTTCTGCCTCGCGCGGAAGAGGAAGAAATTGCAGAGGTCATCGATGACCCGCGCAGTGATTTAATCCAGCAATTACTGGAATATAAAAAATTCAAGGATGCTGCCAACGCGTTGGAAGAACACGCAGCCGAATGGCAGGAACGTTATCCGCGTCTGACAGATGAGCGTCCCAAGTCGGGCAAAGATCCTTCCGAAGACCTGATTAAAGAAGTGGAACTGTGGGACCTGGTCAGCGCTTTGGCTCGCGTTGTTAAACGCAAGGAAGTCGAAGAAGAATCCAGTATCACCTATGACGACACCCCGATTTCGACTTATGTCGAACGGATCGGCTCTCGCGTTCGTGTAGAAGAGCGGGTTGCATTCAGCACTTTCTTTGAAGGCGAAAAAGTTCGCAGCCGGATCATTGGAATCTTCCTGGCCATTCTGGAATTGCTGCGACATCATCAGTTTCGGGCAGAGCAACCTGTGGCATATGGCGAAATCTGGGTCATGCCTCCCCTTCCTGAAGGAGCGGAAGTTCCAGTTGAGCAAAGTCTTTCGGCGGCTGAAGAAGATTCTGAGCCGGTGCTGCCTCCTACGTCGAGGGAGCCCATTTCAGAAGACACAGCGGACGAAACAGATTTCGAAGAATAAGTCGACAGGTTTTCTCAAGTGTCCCGACAAAAGTGCTAACTTTTCTATGGGGCTCCCCTGCTTTCAGTCCAGAAACAGATGGCTGATTGATTCTGCGCATTTGGTCCCTTTCCCCGGTCGAAGACATTTCTCTACAATAGGCACTGATATCCCCGTTACACAGCTGTGTGTCTGTCTGCAGGAGCTGTTCTGCAGAATTTCAGCAGAACCAAAGGAATGAGAGACCATGTCCGTTTTTCAACTCAAGAGTGACTTTCAACCCTCGGGAGATCAGCCGCGTGCTATTGCCGGGTTGATCAAAGGAATCAAAGAGGGAAAGTCGGAGCAGGTATTACTGGGGGTGACGGGGTCAGGAAAAACCTTCACGATGGCGAATGTGATTGCAGAGTTAGGTCGGCCTGCGCTGATTCTGTCGCATAATAAAACTCTCGCTGCCCAGTTGTACTCGGAATTTAAAGAGTTTTTTCCGAACAACGCCGTTACGTATTTTGTGAGTTATTACGACTATTATCAGCCCGAGGCGTATATTCCGCAGCGGGATATTTACATCGAGAAAGATGCGTCAATCAATGACGAAATTGACCGTCTGCGATTACTGGCGACAAGTGCGCTGGTCAGTCGGCGCGATGTGATCGTTGTGGCCAGCGTGAGTTGTATTTACGGACTGGGCTCTCCCAAAGATTATCTGGAAATGATGATCCCGCTCAGGGTGGGGGTTGAGATCGACCGGGATGAAATGCTGCGTAAGCTGATCGATATCCAGTATGATCGGAATAATGTGGAGCTGTCGCGGGCCAAATTTCGTGTTCGCGGTGATGTGGTGGAATGCTGGCCGGCTTATGAAGAGTTTGCTTATCGGATCGAATTCTGGGGGGACGAAATCGAAAATCTGGCGGTCATTAATCCTTTGACAGGGGAAGTGCTGAGGACGGTGAACGAAGCGTATATTTATCCGGCCAAGCATTTTGTACTGCCTCAAGAGCGGATTGAGTCGGCGATTCAGGAGATACAGGCCGAACTGGATGAACGTCTGCAGGTTTTGCAGAGCGAAGGCAAATTGTTGGAATCCCAGAGACTCAGCGCGCGAACGCGATACGATATGGAGTTACTGGAAGAAGTCGGTTTTTGTCCTGGGATCGAGAACTACAGTCGTGCGCTGGCGGGAAGAAAACCGGGAACGCCGCCGGATACATTACTGGACTTTTTCCCTGAAGATTACCTGTTGTTTGTGGACGAATCGCATGTGACGGTCTCACAGGTGCGTGCGATGTTTGCAGGAGACCGTTCTCGGAAAACGAATCTCGTCGATCATGGATTTCGATTGCCGATGGCGCTGGATAACCGCCCGCTGACTTTTGATGAATGGAACGAACGCCGCAAACAGACAATTTTTGTTTCAGCGACACCCGGCGACTGGGAACTGGAGCGTGTCGAAGGGGAAGTTGTCGAGCAGGTCATTCGCCCGACCGGACTGATCGATCCTGTGATTCGAATTGTTCCGGCCCGCGGTCAGGTACCGCATTTGAAAGAGGAAATTAAAAAACGCGTTGCAGTCAATGAACGTGTGCTGGTGACGACGCTGACGAAACGACTGGCCGAAGATCTGACATCCTATTTTCAAGAGGCCGGCATTCGCTGTGCGTGGCTGCATTCGGAACTGGATGCCTTTGAACGCGTCGAAATCTTGCGGGGTTTGAGAGAACAAAAATACGACGTGGTAGTGGGGATCAACTTATTACGCGAGGGGTTGGACATTCCGGAAGTTTCGCTGGTTGCCATCCTCGATGCAGATAAGGAAGGTTTTTTACGGAGCGAAACCAGTCTGGTGCAAACGATTGGCCGTTCTGCCAGGCATATCAACGCGGAAGTGATTCTGTATGCCGACCGGATGACGAACAGCATGCAGAATGCGATTGACGAAACTGAACGCCGCCGTGCGATCCAGGAAGAGTATAATCGTGAGCACGGTATTACGCCGGAGTCGATCAAAAAAGCGATCAAACGAGGGATCGAAGGAGAAATGGAAGCACAGCAGTTTGTGCGGGAATCGGTAGGTTTTTCTGATGAATCGGAATACATTACCCAGGAATTTCTGAGCGAACTAGAAAAAGAGATGCTGGAAGCAGCGGAAAAACTGGAGTTTGAGCGGGCTGCCTTATTGAGGGACCGGATTGACGATCTCAAAAACCAGGGGAAGTCGGGGCAATCGAAAGTCGGGAAATCATCACAGGCCGGGAAAAAAGGAAAACGCCAGCGACGGAAACGCTAGCAGAAAGCATGCTTTAATGGGCAGTCGTCATTTTTTTGAGCGCTGAGCCGGTATAAGATGCGGGGTGATGAGCGATTTCCGCTGGTGAGCCCGTCACTACAATCGAGCCCCCTGCTTCGCCCGCTTCAGGCCCCAGATCGATAATATGATCCGCGGCACGGATCACATCCAGATTGTGTTCAATAATGATGATGGAGTGCCCCGCCGTCAGTAAATGCTCGAAACAATTCAATACATGTTGCACGTCGAGCGGATGCAGGCCACAGGTCGGTTCATTCATCAGAAAGAGCGTCTTGTTACGACTGCTGGTTGTCAGATAGGCGGCCAGTTTCAAACGCTGACACTCTCCGCCGGACAGAGAGCTGACCGGTTGCCCCAGGGGGATGTAACCCAGGCCAACATCTTTCAATTGTTTCAGTTTTTTCTGTAACGCAGGTTGCCCTCGAAAAAAAGGAAACGCTTCATCGACGGTCAGTTCCAGAACTTCGGCGATATTGAGTTTGCGATATTTGATTTCCAGCAGTTCGCGTTGATAACGTTTGCCATGACATTCCTGACAGACCATCGTCAGATCTGCCAGAAACTGCAGGTCGATTTCAATGAAACCGGTTCCTTTACATTCCGGGCAACGGCCGCCATTTTTACTGTTAAAACTGAAATCTCGGGGATTCAGGTTACGTAGTTTTGCATCGCCTGTTTCTGCAAAAACCGCGCGGATCTCGTCGAACAGATTCAGATAGGTTGCCGGTATACTCCGCGGCGTCTGCCCCACGAGTGACTGATCGAGTAAGATGACTTCGTCAATCTGCTCAACACCGGTTACCGACTGGCAGAATTGAAATGTATCTGCCGTTGTTGTTTCAGCCAGAAGCTCGGAGAGAATGGGGAACAAGGTCTGTTCAATGAGGCTGCTTTTGCCGCTGCCGCTGATACCGGTTACCACACACAACTGTTCCAGAGGAAATGAAATCGTGATGTTTTTCAGGTTATTTCGATTCACACCAGTTAGCGTGATCAGCGGCGGTGCCGGGTTGCGGGGATGCGATCTCAGAGATGAGGCTGAGGCCGCATTCAGAAAATTGCCTGTGGGTGAATCAGCAGCTGAGATGAGCTGATGGTAAGATCCTTCGAAGATAACCTCCCCCCCTGCTTTGCCTGCAGCAGGACCCAGTTCAACAATGTGATCGGCTGCTCGAATGAAGTCGGCATCGTGTTCTACCACGACCAAAGTGTTTTTTAAGTTGCGCAGACTTTCGAGCACAGAAATGACACGTTGAGTGTCAACCGGGTGAAGACCGGACGATGGTTCATCCAGCACATAAAGCGTGTTGACCAGATTGGAAGATAAGAGAGATGCCAATGCAATTCGTTGGCCTTCTCCGCCGGAGATTGTTCGCATTGATCGGTTTAATGTGAGATAGCCGACTCCCAGTTCTTGTAATAACATCAAGCGGTCGCTGATCTCTCGGAACAGAGGTGAGAGTTGCTGCTGAAGCGGCATGTTCAGAGCCTGCTTCAAATCCTCGAGCCATTTCCGCGTTTTCGGGATCGGGTGATGGCAGAATTGATCGATATTACGGTCTTGAATGTGTACCGCCAGCGCTGCTGCATTCAGACGGCTCCCTTTACAGTCAGGGCAAACCTGCAACGTCTTCGAGTGAGCTTGAGAATCCGCTACAAAACCTGATCCCTGGCAAAGAAGACAGGCTCCTGTCGGGCTGTAAAAATTAAACAGTTGTGGTTCAGGTAGAATAAATTCTTTCTGGCAGCGGGGGCAGTTCAATTCCGTCGAGAAATCAAGGCGGAACCAAGTTTTCTGGTCAACCTCAAGCGGAACTACCCGCTCCTGCTCAAACTGAATTTGCTCAACGAGTATCGCTGTCTGGCCCGACGATTCCCCAAACGCGAGTTCCAGACTGTCTAAAACGCGTTGTTCTTCGAGATTTTTTGTGTTCAGGCGGTCAATGACAACCAGTAAATGCTCCCATTGAGGTGTGAGTTGAGGGAGATTGTCGGTCAACTTGACCGTCTCGTGATTTACAATAACGCGCGTCAGCCCCTGGTGAATTAAGTCCTGAATGATCTCTGTTGAGGTTTGTTCCCCAGTTTTTTGAATCGGGTAGCAGATCTGGTACCGCGTATTCTCAGGCAGCGTTTTTAAGAACGCGAGCACTGATTCGGACGATTGGGGAGTAACGGGCAGATTGCACTCCGGGCAGACGACTTGTCCCAGTGATGTGTAAAGCAGTCGCAGGTAGTGATGAATGCCGGACGCGATGGCAGCCGTTGGTTCGATGCCTTTGCCTGTAGGATGACTTTTTCTCGCGTTTTGCCTGATTGCGATGGCGGGGGGAACATGCTTGATATGGTCAGCATCAGGTTTGGGAAAATGATGCAAGAATTGTCGCGCAGAGGATGAAAGGGTTTCGATATAGCGTCGTTGCCCTTCGGCGTAAAGCGTGTCGAAAGCCAGGCTGGTCTTGCCGGAACCACTGACTCCACAGACAACCGTCAACTGGTTGAGCGGGATGTCCAGGTCAATATTTTTAAGATTTTGGGCACGAACGCCGCGCAGTTGAATCGCAGGCAACGGTTTGCCGGAAGAAGATCCGCTTGGCGACTGTTTTGTCATTCGCTGTTATTTTTCAGGCAGCATCCGAAGCGTCGAGATAATTGCTGATGCGATTTTTCGGAGAAAGACCGGGAGCAAAATCCTGCTCTGCACGTTCCAGACGGTATTGCAGAACATAGGCATCTTCGCCTGCGTCTTCAAAGTAGTTTCGTAAAACCGAGACGGCACGGAAATCCATCTTACGGAAAAACAACTGCGCTGGCAAATTGGTTTCACGGACTTCCAAGACGATTTCGCGGCGGCGCTGCTGAGACAGTTTATCGATCACGCGCTGAACCATTTGACGTCCGATTCCCTGCTGTCTAAATTCGGGGGCGACGGCGAAGTTTAATACCTGAATCATGGATTTGTGAAGTTCATAGATCATGAAACCCACAATCTGATTGTTGTGTTCTGCCACCATTCCAATGCAATTTCGCTGGCGGAGACAGGTGAGAAAATACTCTTCAGTCC